>CANRAJ010000010.1 GCA_947628545.1 uncultured Bacilli bacterium
TATAACAAATCAATTCATACCATAATTAGTTCTTCATCAATATTAATAATTGTTACATTAGTAGTAGCAGGATTTGCATCCGCTATTGCTGCTAAGATATGTGAAACTATTTCTCAAGGTACATTTGCCTCAGTAATATTAATTTTATTTGTATTACCTGGTGTACTTGCGGCAACAGATAAAATAATTTGTAGAAAAGGATATTATAAAGAGCATAATTAGGCATAAATTAGAAAAAAGTATGAAATAATTTAAGAGAATTTTGGTTAAATAGATTAAAATTTTTAAAAGCAAACTCTATATATGAGATTTGCTTTTTTTCATGACATTTGAAGATTTGGCTCCTTTTAATTGGTAGCAAGTAAAAGATGTTTCTGGCAACAAATTCAATAGTAAAACCTTTTAGGTGCAAATAGAAAAACCATCAGCTATTGAATAATTATTATTCTTTAGAAAAATTGAAAAATGGATGAAAAAATATTGTATTAAAAACATATATTTGTTATAATAACGGCGAGTAAAAAAAGTTACTCCTTGCTTCTACGGAGGCCAAAAGACCATAAGGAGGTGAAAAAAGATGACTAAGTACGAAATTATGTTTATTGTTAAAGCATCAATGGAAGAAGCGGAAATTAAAAAGACAGCCGAAGATTTAAAAAAATTACTAACCAATAAACAATCTAAAGTTATCGATTTTAATGAAATGGGTAGAAGAAAACTAGCTTATCCTATTGATAAGGAATTAAGTGGTTTTTACTATGTAATTAAAGTTGAAACTAATCATGAAACGATTGCAGAATTTGATCGGAAAGTATCTATTAATGAAAATGTTTTAAGACATTTAATTATTAAGATAGAAAGTGAGTAGTAAAATGAATAAAGTTATATTAACAGGTAGATTAACGAGAGACCCAGAATCAAGAATGAGTCAAAGTAATATTGAGGTAGCCAGATTTTCTCTAGCATGTCAAAATGATTTTGTTAATCGTAATGGCGAAAGAGATACAGAGTTTATTAATTGTGTGGCTTTTAATAAATTAGCGGGAACAATTAATAGATATTGTCATAAAGGTACTATGATTAGTGTAACAGGACGGATTCGCAATAGTAGTTATGATGCCCAAGATGGTTCTAAAAGATATACCACGGATATTGTCGTTGAACAAATGGAATTTTTAGGATCAAAAGGCGGTAATACTAATAATACTAACGAAAGCTTTGAAGATAATAGTAATGCATATAGTCCAGCACCTGAAGCCAATATTGAAACCACAGATATTACGGAAGACCCTTACAAAGATTTTGGCGAAGAAGTTACGCTTAGTAGCGATGATTTACCATTTTAATTAAGGAGGGAAAAAGATGGCAGAATTCTATCGGAAGAAAAAGAAAATATGTCAAATGTGCGCCGGTAAAAGCGTTGATTATAAAGATGTTATGATTATTAATAAATATATTAATGATAAAGGTAAGATTTTACCTCGGAGAATGACTGGCGCTTGCGCGAAACATCAAAGACATATTGCACAACAAGTTAAATATGCAAGAATAATGGCTTTAATACCATTTGTAAAATAGTAACGCTAAGTTACTTTTTTTATGTTTAAAATTAAACTTTAAGGCAACAAAAAAGTTATCCATATAATAGATAACTTGTGCTGGAAAGTCACATCTACCATAATTTATCTGAGTAAGTGACTATGAATAAAGAAGAAATTCTTTTAGTAATAGTTACCTAACTGGTAACTATTTACAATATACTATATTTTCTTAATTATTACAACTAAATTACGAAAAAAAATAAAACATTTGTCACTTTTTGTCGAAACGCTTGCAATGGGTAATTTAATCTTTATAATAGATAACTTGTTACTGGAAAGTCACGCCTACCATAATTTATCTGAGTAATTTTCTTCAGGGGGTTTTATACTCGCTAGGTTATATGAAAAGGTAGGTGATGGTTATGAAAAAAGAAGGAATTCTTTTATTAATTATAATTTTGCTAATCCTTATTATGCGATTAGTATAAAAAAAGACGCTAACCAATATCATTCGATAAAGGTGTAGCGTCTACACTTCGTAGGCGTTACCTAACTGGTAACATATTTATAATATACTATATTTTACCAATTATTACAACTAAATTACTTAAAAAAATTAAAACTTTGGAAAAAACTATTATAAATGACATTTATCAATAAAATAAATAAAATGTGTGGTATAATATTTGTAACTTTAGGGAGGTTTAGAATGAAAGTAATTTTACTTAAAGATGTTAAATCTCAAGGAAAAAAGGATGCTATTATTGATGTTGCTGATGGTTATGCTAATAATTACTTAATTAAAAATGGTTTAGCGGTTCCGTATTCAAAAAAAAGTAAAGAAATATTGGAAAGTGAAATCCAAAAACGAAATGATGCGGAAGATGCTTTGGTGGCTGAATATAATAAAATAAAAGATCAACTCGAAAATAAAGAATTAACTTTTAAGGTTAAAGTAGGAAAAAATGATCAAGTTTTTGGGAGTATTTCCAGTAAACAAATTAGTGAAAGATTAAAAGAATTAGGTTATAAAATTGATAAAAAGAATATTAAAATAGATGTTCCAATTCAAAGTTTAGGAACAACGAATGTAACGATAGAGTTACATAAACAAGTTAAATTTATAATAAAAATAGTATTGACAAAGTAGGTGAAAATTATGGCGCGACAAATGCCTAAAAATACAGAAGCAGAAATGAGTGTTCTTGGTGTTGCTTTTTTAAACAACAATGAGGTTGGTAAAATCGTTGAAGAAATAACCGAGGATATGTTTTTTGATGAACGAAATAAATATATTTTTAATGCCATAAAACACTTAAGCGAAGCCAAAACACCTGTTGATATCATGACAATTAAAAATGAACTGGATAAAGATAAAAAATTAAATACCGTGGGAATTGATTATTTAGGTGAGGTAATAGATTCAGTTGTAACAACGGCGAATCTAGATCATTATATTAGTATTGTTAAAGATTTTGCGATTAGACGAAACTTAATTAATACCGCGACAGAAATTGTTACTGATTCCTATGATAATGAAGATTTAAATTATTTACTAGATAATGCGGAAAAGAAAATATCAACCGTTGTTCGGGCTCGGAGTGTTGGCGATTTCTTGCCAATCCAAGAGGTATTACGGCGCGCTCAAGCCAAATTAGAAGAATTAGCGAAAAATAAAAAAGTAATTACGGGATTAGAAACCGGCTTTACGGATTTTGATAAAATCTCAACGGGATTCCAACCTGGTGAAATGATTATTTTAGCCGCTCGTCCCGGCATGGGGAAAACAGCCTTAGTTTTGAATATGGCGACCTATGCGGCAACCAAGACGAAAAAAGCGATTGCTATTTTTAACTTGGAAATGCCCGCGGAAATGTTAGTTAACCGCATGATTTCGGCAATTGGGCAAATTGATAGTTATAAACTTCAAACAGGTAATATGCACGAAAATGATTGGAAAAGATATAATGAGGCCTTAAGTGAACTGGCCGATACCAACATTTATATTGAGGATAATGCGGGGGCTACGATTCAAGAAATCCGGGCTAAATGCCGGAGGTTGGCTAATAGCGAAGATGGTTTGGGTTTAGTTGTTATCGATTACTTGCAACTAGTTAATAGTGGTTATCGCCGCTTTGAATCCAGACAAGTAGAGGTATCCGAAATATCAAGAAGCATTAAAACAATGGCTTTAGAATTAAATGTTCCGGTAATTGCATTAAGCCAATTATCTCGGAGTGCCGAAAAAAGAGAAAGCAATCAACCAATGCTGGCCGATCTACGGGAATCTGGTTCTTTGGAACAAGATGCCGATATGGTATTATTTATTAATCGGAAAGATTATTACGAAAAAGCAAAGGATATTAGTCAAAAAATTGTTCCGGCCGAACTTGTTATTGCTAAGCATCGGAAGGGTGGCCTAGGTACAATTAATTTAATGTTTGAACTTAATATGGGCAGTTTTAAAAACATGCTCCAAGAGAATAAGGAAGGATAATGAAAGGTAAAGAAATATTTTTAACCATAATTATTACAGTAACCATAATGGTGTTATGTGCCATTAGTTTTCTCTATGATCAAAAAATTGCTGGGCAAGCGGAAAAGGCCTATTTAGTTTATTTAAATGGGGAAACGATTGGTCTTATTAAAGACGAAGAAGAATTATATAACATTATTAACAAGGAACAAAATCAAATTAAAAACGAATATGGCGTGAAAAATGTTTATCCGCCTACCGGATTTAATTTAGTAAAAGTTAATACCTATAATGATCAATTTACCTCAGCCCAAAATGTTTATCAAAAAGTGGCGGAGGTTGATGATTTTACTATTAAAGGTTATATCATAACTATTAAGTTTCCCAAAGAAGAAAATGAAGATCCTAAACCGGATTTAGTTATAAATGTTTTGGATAAAAGCATTTTTGAAGCAGCCATGCGGAAATTTATTTTGGCTTTCGTTAGTGAAGAAGAGTTAGATACTTATTTAAATAATGAAACCGAAGAACTAACGGATATTGGTCAAATTATCAACAAAATGTATTTTAATGAAACGATAACGATTAAAGAAGGTTACATTAGTGTTAAAGATAAGATTTATAAAGATGTGGATTCTTTAAGTCAATTCTTACTTTTTGGACCAGATGCTGTTATGGATAGTTATACGGTGGCTTTGGGTGATAGTATCGAAAGTATTAGTGAAGAACATCATTTGAACCCCCAAGAATTTATTGTAGCTAATCCTAAATATCGGGAAACTAATGCCTTACTTGAGGTTGGCGAAAAAGTAAATGTTACCTTGTTAGATCCCGTTATTAGTTATGTATATGAGGTTAATAAAATTGAAGAACAAGTTGATAAATTTAGTAAAACAGAGGTTGTTGATTCCACGAAAGATGCTAGTTACTCTAAAATAACGACTCCGGGGGTTTCAGGCATAAAACTTGTATATGAAACTTATCAAGTAAAGAATGGCGAAGCTCTACCGGCATCCATTGACCAAAATCGGACGATTACAGTTCGGGAAAGAGTCGATCAAGTAACGACAATTGGAAAACCAAGTTATGGACGACCTGTTAATACGAATGGCGAATGGGGTTGGCCAACAAATAGTCCATATGTTATTACGAGTGAGTTTGCATGGCGTTGGGGTTCTCACCACGATGCTATCGATATTTCTGGTCCAGGTAAAGATTCACCAATTTATGCGGCGAAAGATGGGGTTGTTGTCGAAGCCGAAGTTGCTTGTAAGGGATGTAGTCGATGGAAAGAAGGAACATTTGTCGTTATCCAACACGAAAATAATATGTACACTTTATATGCTCACATGAACTCTTTAAAAGTTAAAGTGGGCGATGTTGTATCCCGAGGCCAACAAATAGGTGGTATGGGTGAAACCGGTTATGCTTTTGGGGTCCATCTTCACTTTTCTATTTGTACGGGTTGGCCATATCATGGCTCTTACACTTTCCACAATCCAAGGAATTATTATTAATGAAAGCGGTTGTTTTATGTAGTGGATCTAAAGGTAATTCAACCTTTATTGCTACGAGTAAGAATAAGATTTTATTGGATGCGGGGATGAATTATAAGTACCTAGCCGAAAAATTGGAAAGTGTAGGGACAAAACCCAGTGAAATTGATTATATTTTGTTAAGTCATACGCATTCAGATCACACCGCGGCTTTAAAAACATTTGTTACCAAACATCATCCGACACTTGTTTTATCGACCAAAATCTATCAAGATTTAGAGTTTTTAACCGATTACGATAAAGTATTGATATATGAAGATGAAATTGATTTGGATGGCGTAAAAATCAAAGCCATTCATTCTAGTCATGATGCGGTTGATTCCCGGAATTTTATTATTACCGATGAGAATCATACGCTGGCATATATTACCGATACGGGCTATGTTAATAATCGGTATTTTAAGGAACTTTCTAACTTGGATGTTTACTTATTTGAAAGCAATCACGATGTGGAATTATTGCAACATGGGCCTTATCCGGCTTGGTTAAAAAGACGGATTCTTTCGGATGAAGGACACTTATCAAATAAAAGTGCTAGCTTTTATTTGGCTAAATTAATTGGTCCCAAGACCAAAAAAATAATTTTGATTCATTTAAGCGAAACTAATAATCTCGCCGAGATTGCTCTAGAAACAATTAAGAATACTTTTTTAGAACGCAATATTGATTTTAACAATATTGAATGTGCCCAACAAACGGAAATAAGTGAAGTGGTTGAAATATGATAAAAATATTATGTGTGGGTAAAATTAAAGAAAAATATTTGGTGGATTTAATAAATGATTACTATAAGCGAATTCAAAAATATCATAAAATAACGATTGTGGAATTAAAAGATAATCCGATATATGAAAAAGAAATCGCCGGTCTTAAAGAAAAAATTAATCCGGCCGATTATAATATTGCTCTCGATATTAAAGGCAAAAAATTAGATTCGGAAAAGTTTGCTAAAAAAATTAATGATACTTTAATGATTAATAGCAATATCACTTTTATTATTGGGGGATCCTTGGGGTTGGATGCCGAGATTAAAAATATGTGTGAGGATATCATTAGTTTTTCTGATTTTACTTTTCCGCATGGGTTATTTCGCGGTATTTTACTTGAACAAATCTATCGGGCCTTTAAAATCAACAATAATGAAACATATCATAAGTAGGTGATGAAATGAATTTAAAAGAAGTTAGTGAATTATTTAAAGCCAAAGCGCAAAAATATCATAGGGAAATTGGGGCAACCCAAAAAGATATCATATTATATGAAAGTATCATAGAAGATTTAGAAAAAAAACGGATAAGTTTAGCGGCCCAAAAATTATTATATGAAAAATATCGGTTAAAATTAACCAAAGGTAATTTAAAAATAATGTTAGGTACTCTTAAAACTGATCTTTTTGTCTTAAGAGAAAAATTAAAAATAGTGCAAGAAAAATATAAAATGTGCCGATATGTTGTTAATTCCTTAAGTTATAAACAAATTGCTTTACCTTTTTTGGTAAATTTTATTAATGAAGAGTTAAAAAAGAATGGTATTTCGGAAGTAGAATTAATTAAAATCAATGAAAAAATTAAAATTCATAATGCTAATGTGAAACACAATGAACGAAATGCATTATTAGGAGCCGATCTCCACTTAATTATTGATATGTTAAATCAAGGTTATGAAGAAATTATGCCTCTAGAAAATAAAAATGCGGATAAGTTGGATAGTATAGTTGCTAAATTAAATGATGTTGTGGATAGCGATGATTTAGCGTCCATTAAAGATAATTTTAATTTTAAAGAAATGTATGGTAACGTTTACGATAATAATGATTTTAAATATATTTATACTGAAATATTAAGGCATATTCAAAATAAGATTTATGAATTGATTGAGTTATTAAAACATGAAGAATATTATTTTGATATTGAAACTTTAAAAATAATTAAAACAGAATATAAAGATTTTTATCATAAATATATGTTTATTCGAGAAAAAATTGATTCTCTAGATAAGGATAATGAAATATCAATTGAGAATGATTTAATTGTTGAAAATCCATTAGATGCAGCTTATGATAATAATATAGGTATTAAATGTAATCTTTATTATGCCAGTAATAGTGATGATCCCGCTAAATGTTTTTTAATGCGCGATTTAAGTTCCATTAGAGAGGAAAGTTTAGCAAGGATTTGGCAATTACTTCAAGATTTTAAAAATGGTGAAAACCGAAACCTTAAAGTTTTGGAAAATGGCTATTTAGAAATTAAAGATTATCAAATTAGAATAATTTTAAAAAGTCTTAATAATGGTAATTATTCTGTAGCGGGAGTATTTATTAAGAAAAGTAATAATTTACATAATACTTATCAAAATATGTTTAACCGTCCGCTTGCTGATATTAATGATGAGTATGCGCAAGCAGTGGAAGAACAAGTTGCTAAATATGTAGCCGAAAACGGGCGTAAAGGAACTAGATAAAAATAAGGATGTGAAAAAAATGATTGGCAATGATTGGGATGAAAAATTAAAAGTTATTTGGGATAGCCCGGGCTTTCAAAAGTTTTATCAAACTATTTTAAAGGAGTATGATAAAACGACCGTTTTTCCCCCGAAGAATTATATTTTTAATGCTTTAAAATTAACGAGTTTTAAAGATACCAAAGTCGTTATTGTAGGCCAAGATCCTTATCATGGCGAACATGAAGCCATGGGTTTATCTTTTTCGGTAAACAAGGGAGTTAAAATTCCTCCTTCATTACAAAATATTTATAAAGAATTAGAAATGGATTTAGGGATTCCGCCCAAAAGTGATGGGGATTTAACGAAATGGGCTAAAGAAGGGGTTTTATTACTTAATGCCGTTTTAACGGTTGAAAAAGATAAACCGGCTTCCCATCGTAATAAGGGTTGGGAACCATTAACAGACTATATTATTAAAATATTAAATACTAAAGAAGAACCTGTAGTTTTTATTCTTTGGGGTAATTTTGCAAAAGAAAAAAGTAAATATATTACCAATCCGCATCACTATATTATTACCTCACCGCATCCCTCACCTTTTTCCGCTTATTCGGGCTTCTTTGGTAGTAAACCTTTTTCGAAAACGAATAATTTTTTAAAAAGCAAAAATCTAAAGCCAATTGATTGGAATTTAAATTAAAAAAGAAAGCTTCCTTAAGAGGAAAGCTTTTTTAAAGTTTAAAATCGTCGGTTACGGCATCTTGCATGTTTTTGCCATCAAAGAAGGGCTTTATGGCGTAACGATGAATCTTGGCTACAATGTTGGTCGGAAACTTGCGAATTAAAGTATTTAATTCAGAAGTATTTTTATTATAATAGTTTTTGCTCGAAGTTAATTCTTCATTAAGAAGATTAATGGTTTTTAATTCTTTATTAAACTCTTTAGTATCTAATTCACTATAATCGTTTTTAACCTCGTTAATTGTATTAACGGCTTCGGTTAGTTTCCGATCAAGTTCATAATTACTAATTCTTTTTTCTTTTAAATCAATGTATTCTTTTAAATAATCTTTTTTGGTAACAACTTTTTTAATTAAGACATTTAAGCGAGCGATGGCATCATATTTTTTGCGAAGCGCTTCATCAATATCGCCTTCGGCTTTTTCAATTTTAGTTTTATAAATTACAATTTGGTTATAACTGATAGCATAAAAAATAGCGATAAGACCAATAATAATGATAGCAATTAATAAAATACTTGTTCCGTTCATAATTCTCCACCTATTATTAATTGTAACATTTCTCCTAGCATTTGTGAATAATAAATCCATGAGTGAGGCATTCATTTTACTTATTTTTGGATACATGATACAATTAAAAGGGTGAGAATATGAAGTTTATAACTAATTTAGAGGAAGAAGAATATGTTAATTTTTTTAATTCCCAAAGGGATGCCCATTTTTTGCAATCTTATGCCTGGGGCCAAACTCAAAAACTAAATCGGGGTTATATTCCGTATTATGTGGGCGTTAAAGATGATAATAACCAAGTTTTGGCCTGTGGTCTTTTATTAAAAAGACAAGCCCCTTTAAAATATTCTTACTTTTATGCCCCACGGGGTTTTGTTATTGATTATCATAATGAAGAATTATGGACTTTTTTCGTCAAAGGTTTAAAAGATTTATTAAAACAAGAAAAAGCCATTTATTTAAAAGTCGATCCAGGAGTTAGATATCAAGAAATAGATGAAAATGCCAATCCTGTTGAGGGTGGCGCAAATAATTATGATATTTTTAATAGCTTCTTAAAATTGGGTTTTATCCATAAGGGCTTTTATAAGTTATATGAAGGCAATCAACCTCGTTATACGATTCGCATTAATTTACATGATGATAAAGAGACCATTGATAAAAATATTTCTAAAACGTATATGAATACCATTAAAAGAAGTTATAACTATGATTTAGTAATTGAAGAAGGGGATAATCCTGATGTTATGCATGATTTAATTTTAAATAATGCTGCTAAAGATGGGTTTAAGGCCTATTCTACGGAATATTATCGTAATTTTTATGCGGCTTTTAAAAAATATAATCATGTTAAACTTTTAAATGTTCGGATTTTTCCAGATAAAATTATTGCCAAAACCGAAGCGGAACTACAAGACTTAAAGACCAAATTAGCCAGTGGCGAAATTGCTAGTAAAAAACAAGCGGACGCCCATGACCGGGTTAAAAGATTAGAAAAAGATTTAGAGATATTTGCACCATACAAAAATCAATATCCCGATGGTAAAATAATTGTATCTGGTGGCTTAACTTATACTAATTATGGGGCATGGCTTTTATATTTAGGTAATGACCAATTAGGGGAAAGAACTTTTGCGGTAAATCGTTGTTATTATGAGGCCCTTCAAGATGCTTTAGCCCAAAAATTAGACTTTTTTGATTTATTTGGTACCGTGGGGGATCCCAAAACGACCTATAAGAATTTAGCGGGTCTTCATGAATTTAAACGCAAATTCGGTGGTGAATACATTGAGTTTTTAGGGGAATTTGATTTAGTTAATAAAAGATTCATGTATAAAGTTTTACCGGTTCTTTTAAAAGTTTATCGGAAATTAAGAGGTTAAAGATGGAACTAAAAGTAATAGATGAACAAACTTATAAAACCTTTGCTTTAAAAAATGAATATCTTTCAATTTATCAACTACCCGAATGGGGTAAATTAAAAGAACAAAATGGTTGGCATCCTCATTTAGTAGGTTTATACGATGAACATACATTAAAAGCTGTTACTTTATTATTAGAAAAACCAACGGCTATTAAAAAAAGTTTATTTTATGCGCCACGGGGCTTTTTACTAGACTATCATGATGAAAAATTATTACGGATTATGATTGCCGAAATAGTTAAGTATGTCAAAAATCACAAGGGTTTTATGTTAAAAATTGACCCTAATGTTATTTATGCCTTACGGACGAGTAATGGGGAAGAAAAAGCCGTCGTGGGATCCGCTACTTTAGATTTATTAAAAAAATGTGGCTTTAAACATTTGGGCTTTACCCAAAACTTTGAAACTTTACAACCGCGTTTTTTATGCCGTTTTGAATTAAAAGATACTTACGAAGAAACCTTGCAAACATTTACGAAAAATACTCGGAAGAATATCGAAAAATATAATAATATGGGTATTAGTATTAGGGAAGCAAAGGAAAACGAAATCGATTTATTTTGTGATCTTTTAAAGGCAACCGCGGATGCGAAAAACTTTGTTATTCGGCCTACGAAATATTATAAGACCATGTATGAGTTAATGCATGATTACTTAAAGTTTTATTTAGTTTATTTAGATCCCCATGAATATTTAAAGCATTTAGAAAAAGAACAAGATGAGATAAACGGGGAGTTAAAAACATTAAATGAGCAAATGGCGAAAGTAAATGTTGGCGAAAAACTGCGGAAGAAAGAAAGCATTTTAAAGACGCGGCAAATTAAATGCCAAGAACGCTTAAAGGAAGCCCAACAAATGACGGAACCAATTTATATTGGGGCCTTAATGAGTATTTTTTTAGGCGATGAGGGAATCACTTTCATGAGTGGAACAGTTGCCAAATATAAAGATTTTGGTCCCAAATATGTTTTTTATAACGAACATATTAAAGAATGTATAAAGCAAAAGAAAAAGTATTGTAATTTCTATGGTATCTCGGGTGATATGAATCCCCAAAGTCCATATTATTCTATTTATGAAATTAAAAAGGGTTTTAATCCCGAAATAGTGGAACTTTTAGGAGAATTTGATTATATTGTTAGTCCGTTTTATTATGATTTATACAAAGTCGCTTTAAAATTTTATAAATTGTTTAAATAATCTTATCTATTTTAGGAGTACAACTTCAAATTTGTATAAAATATTAATTTTCATCTAAATGAAAAAAAATAGAAAAATCAAAAGTTTTTTCATTTAACTGAAAAAACTTTACTTTAATATAAATTTATAATATAATGTTTATAGGTGAGAAAATATGATCAATCGCGAAGAATATTTAAATTATTTAATAAAGTTAAAAGATAAACAAATAATAAAAATTATAACCGGTATAAGGCGTTGTGGAAAATCAACATTACTAGCTTTATATAGAGATTATTTAAAACAAAATAAAGTAAGTGAAAAACAAATAATAAATCTTAATTTTGAAAAACCAAGTGATAATATTTACTCTAACTGGCGAGATTTATATAATGATATTGTAAAAAAACTTTTGAAAAATAAAATGAATTACATTTTTTTAGATGAAGTGCAAATTGTTCCCGAATTTGAAAAAATGGTTAATGGCTTATTTACTTTAGATAATGTTGATATATATATAACAGGTTCTAATTCCTATATGCTATCAGGTGAACTTGCCACTTTTTTGACTGGAAGATATATGCAAATACATATGTTACCTTTATCTTTTAAAGAATACTTTCAAGTAGCCAATATTAAAGATAAAGAAGTAGCATATAGTCAATATATTGAAAATGGTAGTTTTCCTTATTTAATAAATTTAGATAATGATTCGGAATTAATTCGTAATTATTTAGATGGTATTTATAATACAGTTTTGATGAAGGATGTTATAATTCGAAATAAAATTAAAGATGTTATGATATTAGAAAGTATAGTCAAATTTTTATTTGCGAATATTGGTAATTTAGTATCTACGAAGAAAATAAGTGATACCTTAAATTCGCATAATCGTAAAAATTCGGTTAATACTATTGAAAATTATTTAACTTGTTTAAAGAATAGCTATATTATTTATAATGTAGGTAGATATGATATTAAAGGAAAAGAATATTTAAAAACGGGGGATAAATATTACGTTTGTGATTTGGGATTACGCAAGTATCTTTTAGGTGAAGTAACGGATTTAGGAAGTATTTTAGAAAATATTGTTTTCTTAGAATTAAAACGTCGCGGTTATGATATTTATATTGGTAAATATGAAAGTGAAGAAATAGATTTTGTTATCAAAAAAGAAGATGGCTTAAAATATATTCAAGTTGCTTTAAGCATTAGAGATGAAAAAACTTTAAAAAGAGAACTTGCTCCTCTTAAAAGTATTGACGATAATTATCCTAAGTATATAATCACTTTAGATAATGATAAAGCCACTTATGAAGGAATAAAAGAAATAAATGCTTTAGAGTTTTTATTAGGTAATATAGAAATATAATAATTATTTGTTTTAGTTATGAAAATATGCTAGAATAACACTTACAAAAAAGGGTTTTGGTTATGAAATTATTTAATTTATTGAAAAGGCAAAAATCAAAATTTATAACGAAAGAACTAATCAGTTTAAGTTCTTTAGCCCAAGTCCCAACGCTTGATTATTTTAAAGATAATAAGCAATTTTTGTTGTTGATGAATTTAAAAAAACAGGAATATTTAGAAATCTTAATTAAAGAAAAAGTTTTAACGAGTAATGAATTAAAAGCCAAAGAATTGCATAATAGATTGGATTTAATCCATCGTTTAATTGAACAAAATACTTTAGGAGACGAATTATTTGAAAAAGTATTTTTTACAGAAGAAGATAAAGTAAAGGCCTTAATTAAAATTCGCAAATTTGCAATTTATCAAGAAAAAATAAAAGAATTAGAAGAAGAAATTGTAAGTCGTATTATTGCTTTAAAAGAGATTTTAAATAGAACTTTTTTAAATAAAAGAAAACGAATAAGTATCATAAATGAAATCAATAATTTAACGAATATTTTTGTAATTTTAATGAATCAAAAAGAAACTTTAAGATTATGTTTAAATAACTATGGTTTAAAATGTTTTGATATTTCTAAAAAAAGAGATAATGCTCAAGAGCAAAAATTAATTATTAAGCGGAAAGAAGAATTAAATGCATATCAAAAAATTGCCTTTGGTCAAATCATCCAAGAACTAAATAATTTAACCGACATGGCTCAAGTTGAAATTGCTTTAGAGGAATATGTTTATAATTACAATTGGGAAAATAGTGCTTTAAGAGATGAAATAATTTATGCATGTAATAATATCGAAGCAGATATAGATAATCAAGTTAAAGATTTTGATTCGTTATTAATTAAAATTATAGCTTTAGAAAATAAATACAAAATTTTTTATGAATTTGGTAAAAATATTATTAATAAAGAAGATTTAAAAAGGATATATCGGGTAAAGTTTAAATATTTTACAGCATGGCGATATAAAGATGAGTCGCCGATATTAATTGAACCCTTCGTAAATGAAGAAATGGCGAAATTAGAAGGCGAAACTTATGAAGAAAGAATTTTTGAATTAATAAATGCTCTAAGTAATAACGGCAGTTTCTTTGGAACAATAAAATGGGCCTTTGGAGAAAATTATTTTAAAGTAATAAGACTATTAAAAATGGAATTGCAGACGGATGGAAAATATGATCCCAAAGCAATATTAAAGAATAAATATAAATTAAATTTATTAATAGCTTTTTCTTATCCTGTAGATACGAAAATAATAAAAAACATCTATAAATTAATTTATGTTAAAAGATCTGATTATCCCGAAGTTAATTTTTATGAACCAGAGTTTACTTGGCAGGAAGATTTACCTTTAGAAACCATAAATGAATTAAAGGTAATGCAAAATCAGAAAAAAGATATAGGATTATATTTATTTTGGAAAAAATATAGCCATGAGTACATTCTTGAGGAATATGCGTATTATTTACCAGAAGGGTTAAATAAAATCGGTAATTTAATGCGGTTTCAAAGTAATGATAATAGAACTTCAAAACACACGATTGAAATTAATAAATTTGTAGAAACGCTTCGTCAAAATATGGCAGGTAAAGAAGTTTTTTTACCAAAATCTTTAAAAAATATAATTGGAGATTTATTCGGAGAAACTGATATTCCTGGCTTATATTTAAATGAGGGACTAGAATATTTTAATATTGATTATTTACCTAAAGCAAATATTAAAAAAATTGAAATTTCCTCGACGGCAAAACCTCTTAGTTTACATTTTCATTATCAAAATAATGGTAAATTAAAAGAGATTCATTTTCGCGGTTTTGATAGATCTTCTTTGTACAATAATATTTCTCAGTTAGGTTTTTTCTTGAATAAATTTATAAAAGTAACTACATTGGGTACATGTGATAGTGAAGGAAAATGTAAAAGACTTTATGAGTTGACAACTAATAAATTGATTTTTGATTTTTATAATAAAGATTATCCGATTGGGATTGTATTACAAAAAGATGAATGTAAAAGAGAATATAGTAGTAAGTTATCTGATCAATATCTTTTAATTGAAAAAATAAATGATAGAATAGTTGAAAGGGTAGAAAGATATCAAGGGAAAAAACGAAGAAAAGGAAAAATGCCAATTATATAACGCTTACGTCTTTTTTGGTGTTTCTAATTTTTGTTGATATCTTTAATTTTCTTTTTTGATTTAAAGAACTTTTCACCCATCAATTCAATTAAAAGTTTTTTATTTAAGATAAAGTAAATGATAAAGGAAATAATACCAACAAGGGCTAAACCTAAAAGCATTTCTATCCGACTCGTTAGGTGACTAAATATAAGAGGGCGAATAATTAAATTAATTACAATTAAGATACCAGTTGTTAAGATTAATTTTGGTAAAGATTTAAAGGTCTTTTTATAACTAAAGTTATATTTTTGATTAAGCGTTACAAGCGGAATAATTAAAGATAGCAAATAACCAATCGTGGTTGCCATAATAGCCCCGTAGTAAGCGGGAATACCTAATTTAGCAAAAAGATAAATTAAAGGTAAGTCTAAAATGGTTTTAGTAATTAATCCCACGGCTACTGAGGTATAAATAAGTTTTGTTTTACTTAAGCCCTGAAGGGCACTACAAATCATAATATATGCACTATCTAAGGTGGCAAGTAATATCGTATATTTAAAAATTAAAGGACCATAATGACTTTCGTTATAAAATACGGACCAAACGGGGGTGGCATAGATACTTAAAAAGATCGTTAAAGGTAAAATAACATAAAGTAAGACTTGTAAGATTTTATTGAAATGTTCATTAACTTTGGCTTCATCTTTTTTCGTATAGGCCTCCACAATATTGGGAATTAAACTGATAACTAATCCGGTGGCAATTGCCGTGACAACACTGATAAGTTTAGCCCCCCAAGTGGTAAAAATGCTACTGATGGTTTCTACATCGGCGGCCGGAAAACCTAAATGATTTAAGCCCCGAATTACCAGAACCATATCGACAAAGTTATAAAGTGTATTAGCCACATTAATAATAATAAAAGGAAGGCAATAAGCCACGAGTTTTTTTAAAATGGCTTTCTTTTCGGCTTTACTGACATCACCGGTAGGAACTAAGATTTCTTTTTTAACTTTTCGCATTTTTAGTAAGAGATAGACATAAGAAACAATGGCTCCGGCACAGGCCCCAAAAACAGCAATGCCGACGGCTTTAACGACCGATAAGTGGAAAACTCTTAAGGCCACGAAAGAACCAATTACAATAACTAAAACCCGTACTAATTGTTCAATAACTTGACCAATTGATGGGGCGGTAATATATTTATGTCCTTGCATATAACCCCGGGAGATACTTAAGATTGGAACAACTAAAATGGCGAAGGAGACACAACGAATAACAAAGGCCACATCAGCCACACTATTACCATTAGTTAAATCTCCGACAATTAAGTTGGCTAAAACATTGGCCCCCAAAAAGCAAATTAAAAAACAAACTAAAGAAAAAATCCGAATTATTTTTTGAGAATATTTAAACATAAAAGATTTTTCTTTATGCATTTTTAAAGTATTATATTCACTAGTAATTTTGCTAATAGCCAAAGGAATCCCGGCTGAAGAAATAATTAAAAAGAAATTGTAAATATTATAGGCATAACCATATAAAGCGCCACCGGCTTCACCAATTATATTGTAAAAAGGGATAACATATAAAACCCCAAGTACTTTAGAAGCAATAATTGCCATGGTCGCAATAAAAGCCCCATCCATTAAGCCACTTTTTTTCACTTTTTCATCACCATATAGTTATATTATAGCCAAAAAAGTTGATAAAAACAATTATTGCGATGGTATTTGACAAAAAATAGTAATTTGCTACAATGAATCTAATAAGGAGCATAGAAATGAAAATTGAAAAAGTAGTTGTAGGAGAACTACAAACCAATTGTTATATTGTTACGAAAAATGGTAAAAGTGTTATTATTGATCCTGGCGCAGAAAGTGCCAAAATTATTGCGGCTTGTCAGGGTAAAAATATTGTCGGTATTTTAGTTACCCATCATCATTTTGATCATGTAACGGCTTTACCAGAGATTGAAGAGTATTTTCATTTAAAAGAAAGTCGCACAATTAAATATTTTCCTTTTATTGTAATTCCAACACCCGGTCATACAAGTGATTCCGTTAGTTTTTATTTTGAAGAAGATAAAGTTTTATTTGTCGGCGATTTTATTTTTCTAAATGCAATTGGGCGTTGCGATTTACCAACAGGGAACTTTAAACAAATGCAAGAAAGTTTAAAAATGATTAGTAAATATCCCGATGATATTATAATTTATCCTGGTCATGGCGACAAAACTACTTTGGAACATGAAATTCAAAATTTTAAATATTATGGTCTTAATGAGTAAGTTATTTTGGGGTTAATATTAAGGTTTGACATAAAAAACTAACTACGATATTATAAAAAACAAAAAATTATGGTGAGGAAAAAGAAATGGACATTGAAGAAATAATTGATATTTTTACAACGCGTTTTTTAAATGTAAAAACTAATAATTTTATTTTTACGAATGTAGAGAGTATGGCATTTTTACCGAAAATACCTCCTAAATGTCAAATTACAACGGGAGATACGGCATTAGATTTAGGCATTAGTGAGGCCTTAAATATTCAAATAGATTTAAGTAAAGTTAAAGTAAAAGATATTCTTTCTTTTGTTCTCCAATACTTAGGAGAAAATACTAAAATGGACTTTACCCAAAGATTAGATTTGTTAAGATTTCAAGGCCAATTACATAATTTAAATATTATTGTGCAATTACTTTTTTATAATTTAGATAGTTTAACGCGGGAAGAACAAATGCTGTTAAATGAAATGTATTACTTTTATAGCGACTATTTCAATGTTAGTTCTTTTATTCCCGGTGATTATTTTCAAACTCATTTCTTAAAAGACAATCGGGTTTTAGATAATCGCGAAAATTATACTAAGATAAAAGTTAATGGAACTTTGAACTTAGTAAGAAATAAAAAAATTTAGGGCAATTCCTAAATTTTTTTAGTAGGTCTTTTCCGAATAAGCATGAGAGTAAATAATTGGATCCATAAATTCGACATAATTAAGGTAAATAATTCGAATTAAGTACCAAGTGTTGCTATTAGGATCCCGGATAATTAAATGATCTTTTCCGGCTTCTTCAATAAGTCCTTCATAAACTTTGTTTTGCCAAGCGCTGCTATCAGGATAAGAAACATAGGCCTTAACTCTTTGACCTTTGTTCAAGCGCAAGATGTTTTCAATATAACTTTGTTCCATCGGCATACTTGTTGTGTTTACCTCACTTACGGACATATTTCCGGGCGGTGTGGGAAAGTTATTACTGGGAAAAGTTGGATTTTGATAAAAATTGCCGTTCATGATTTCACCCCAATAAACTATATGTGCCAAATTATGATATTATTTGCTAAAATCGGCTTTTTCCTTTATAATTAGAATAAAGGTGGTTGGACGATGGAAGAATACTCAGATAAAAAAATAATTATTGAGGGCATTACTTTTGTTTTAGGCGTTTTTCTTTTAGCCCTTTGTTATAATCTTTTTTTACTACCCAACAATTTTGCTTTCGCGGGCATGAGTGGATTGGCTATCATCGTGCACCAAATTAGTGGTTTTAATCCAACTTTATTTATCTATATTGCCAATATTACATTACTTATTGTTAGTTTTATTTTTCTCGGTTGGGAAAAAACCAAACGTACCATTGTTGGAACTTTATTATATCCGGTTATGATTACTTTTACTTTACCCATTGCCCAAGTTCTTTTGGAACATTTAGTTTTAAAAGAAATGATAATTACGGCAATATTAACGGCTTTATTATATGGTATCGGCAATGGCTTAATCTATAAAAGCGGTTATACAACGGGTGGTAATGATGTCTTAATGCAACTTTTAAATAAATATTTTAAAATTCCGGAATCTCAAGGTTTAACCTTTGTTAATTGTTTAGTTATTTTAGCATGTAGCATTGTCTTTTCCTTAGAATTAGGGATTTATTCCTTAATCATTATGGTAATATCATCTGTCTTTATTGATAAAATCATGTATGGTATTTCTGATAGTAAATTATTTTATATTTTTACCCGTAAACCAAAAAAAATTAAAAAAGTTATCTTTGATGAATTTGAATCAGGTTTTACGATTTTACCTACCAAAGGGGGCTATTCCCATACGCATGGCTCTTTGATTATGGTGGTAATTTCTAATCGGGATTATTATAAGTTTAAAAATAAAATTTTAGAAATTGATCCGACAGCGTTTTTTATTATCGATGATTGTTACGAAACTAAGGGCGGTGTCAAAAGGTCAAATTTACCATTTATCGACTAGGAAATAAATGATATAATGGTATAGTAGTAGGTGGTACAATGAGTTTTATTGAGTTAAAAAATGTTAATAAAATTTATAAAAATGGGATTACCGCTTTGGCTGATGTTAGTGTGGCTATTGAAAAGGGCGAATTTGTTTTTGTCATTGGGCTTACTGCCAGCGGAAAATCAACATTTATTAAAATGCTTTATCGGGAAGAAAAACCCAACTGTGGTACAGTCACAGTCGGGGGCTTAAATGTAGGCAAAATTAGAAACCGGAAAGTCTATAAATTAAGACGGAAAATCGGGATTGTTTTTCAAGATTTTAAATTGTTACCTAAGTTAACAGTCTACGAAAATGTCGCTTTTGCTTTGGAATGTGTCGGGATGAAGGAAAAAGAAATTCGGCCTAAAGTTTTAAATGCTTTAGAAAGAGTGGGTTTAAAAGAAAAGGTTAGATCTTTTCCGAATGAATTATCTGGTGGGGAACAACAAAGAGTTTGTATTGCCCGGGCAATTGTGAATGAACCAAAATTATTAATTTGCGATGAACCAACCGGAAACTTGGACCCCGAAACGAGTAAAGAAATTATGAAGGTAATTGATAATATTAATAAAGATTTAAAAACAACCATTATTATGGCGACTCATGATAAAGATATCGTCAACCGGATGAAAAAAAGAGTTTTAGTTATTGATCATGGTATCTTAGTGGGGGATTATGCGAAAGGTAGGTATAAAGCTCATGAAAGCAATTAGAATTATTGGGCGGAGTTTTCGTGATGCCTTTAAAAGTGTTGGACGGAATTTTAGTTTAAGTTTTGCTTCTATTCTTTGTACCACGATTACTTTGATTTTAGTGGCAGTAGCAATTGTGGTGGCTGCAAATATTGAAAATGCGACAAAATTAATTGAAGACGAATTTAGTATTGTCGTTTATTTAAAAAAAGATGTCACAGATGCTCAACTAGAAAATATTCAAACGGATATTAAAGCGCAACCTAATGTCGAACAAATTGATTTTAAAAGTAAAGACGAATGGAAAATGGATATGGAAGAATATTCTGATACTTTCGATACCATTTTAAATTATTTAGATGAAAATCCTTTATTTAATTCGATTAGTGTTAAAGTAAAAGACATTGAAGAAATTGGAGCGACGGCTAAATATATTAAAAAAATTGAAGGCGTTGAATCCGTGAAATATGGCGAAGGCATGGTTGAAAATGTGGTATCCACTTTCGATGTTGTCGAAAAAGTAGTTGTTGTTACAGTTATTGCTTTAGTATTAGTTACGGCTTTTCTAATTAGTAATACCATTAAATTAACTATTTTCTCCCGCCGGAATGAAATTGAAATCATGCGTTTAGTTGGGGCTAGTAATATCAGTATTAAATTACCATTTTTAATCGAGGGCTTTATTATTGGCTTAATTGGTTCGATTATTCCGATATGTATTACCATATATGGTTATGTTATTCTTTATGCCCAAATGGGTGGCGAATTATTTACAAACATGGCGGTATTAATTAAACCATATAATTTTGTTTTCTTCGTCTCTTTAGTATTAGTAGTTATTGGTTCTATTGTCGGTATGCTTGGTAGTTTAAAAGCCGTAAGGAAGTATTTGAAGATATGAAAAAATTAGGTATTTTATTTACAATCTTAATGCTGATGGCACCCAGTATGGTTTCGGCGAAAACGGAAGCCACTACGCTTGCGGAACTACGGCAAGAATTGAAAAACTTGCAAAATCAAAAAAGTTCTAATGAAAAGCAAAAGCAACTAACTAAAGCGGAAAAGAACGCTAAGAATGTGGCAATTGCTAATGCTTATAAAGAAATTGAAACGAGTGAATCCAAAATTGAGGAAGCGAAAAATAGTATTAAGGCCAGCGAACAAAAGATAAGTGAATATGAAGCTAAAACAAAAGAAATGCTTGAATTTTACCAAATGATGATGGGCGATAATAGTTATCTTGAGTTTATTACGGATTCTTCGAGTATGACCGAAATGATTATGCGGATTGATGCCGTTGAAGAAATTGTTAATTATAACCAAGATACTTTAAAAAAGCTTGAGGTTTTAATTGATGAAAACGAACAAAAACAAGTTGAATTAAAAAAATATGAACAAGAACTTAATAATAACATCACCTCATATCAAAAAAAGATTCAAGAGTTAGATTCCAGTTTAATGGAAATGGAAGATATCGCGATGGATATCAACGAAGAAATTAAAATTGTTCAAACCAATATTAAAACTTACGAAAATATGGGTTGTGGCGAAAATGAAAAATTCGATGTCTGTGCCAAATATTCATATAACTCTACTTGGCTAAAACCCGTAACTAAGGGGCGAATTAATTCCTTATTTGGGTATCGGAATGTAAGTGGGCAATCAAGTAACCATAGTGGAATTGATATTGGAGTCTCTGAAGGAACGCCTGTTTATTCAGCCACTAACGGAACTGTTGTTTATATTATTCGGAAATCTTCTTGTGGTGGTAACCAAATCTACATTCAATCGGATGTTAACGGAACAACTTATACCATGCAATATGCCCATTTATTAAAAATTGAGGTTAGTTTAGGTCAAACCGTGAAAAACACAGATGTAATTGCTTATTCCGGTGGGGGATCAACGGCTACCCGCAATGGGGGTTACGATCGTTGTACGACTGGGGCGCACTTGCATTACGGGGTTTCTAAAAGTAAATGGACGACTTGGAAAAACTATACGGCTAATCTAATTAATCCGCCGGGCTTCCCAGGTAAAGGTGGTTGGTTCTACGAAAGAACCCAATGGTTTAGATAATGTAATATCAAAGAGATGCCAGATGGCATTTTTTTGATGCTGTAATTATTATTTGAACCCTCGTTACTATTCACAGAAAAATTGTCAAAAAATAATTTTTCCCACTTTTGGTATTAAAATTGATATAAAATAGGAAATTAAAATCTAAAAAGTAAATATTTTTTATATATTTCTCCCACTTTGAAAAAATGGTGTTTTTAACAACTTTTTTCTGAAATAACTGCAAACCAATATATTATCTAGATTTGCGAGTTTTTTAAAAAAATCTGTGACTTTCTAAGCTTTTACAAGTGTTTTTTGTAAATTTCTTAAAAAAGTTTAAATTTTGT
>CANRAJ010000011.1 GCA_947628545.1 uncultured Bacilli bacterium
CTCCTTTATCTTTTGTTTGGCTATTTTTATTATAACATCTTTTTATTTATCAGTCATTATGTTTAACTCAACTTTTAGAAAAAGCAAACTATAATTCAAATTGAGAGTTATATAATTCGGCATAAAAGCCTTTTTTTTGCATTAAAGTATCATGATTACCTTGTTCGACAATATTACCATTTTTAATGACTAATATTAAATCGGCATTTTTAATGGTCGATAACCGATGGGCTATAATAAAGGAGGTTTTCCCTTCCGTTAATTTATCCATGGCTTTTTGCACTAATTCTTCGGTTCTGGTATCGACGTTACTGGTGGCTTCATCTAAAATTAAGAACGGCGCATCACTAATCATACCCCGAGCAATCGTAAGTAATTGCCTTTGACCAGCCGAAATACTATCACTTTCTTTAATTGGCGAATCATATCCATGCGGCAAGGTGCGAATAAAGTGATCTAAGCCTACGATTTTACAAACTTTCTTTACTTCTTTTAAGGTAACATTAGACCGATTATAAATAATATTTTCTTTGATCGTGCCATCAAAAATCCAGGTATCTTGTAACACCATGGTAAATAAATCATGAACATTTTCCCGGGTTAATTCTTTAGTCGAAACCCCATCAATTTTAATATCCCCGGCATTGATATCGTAAAATTTCATTAATAAATTAACCATTGTGGTTTTCCCAGCCCCCGTCGGACCCACAATCGCAATTTTTTGACCGGCTTTAACTTGGGCTGTAAAGTTTTTAATCGTGGGTTTTGTATTGCCATCATAAGTAAATGATACTTTTTCAAAGGAAATATCCCCTTTAACCGCGGCCGGATCTAAATGCTTAACCAGTTCTTTTTCATCAGCCATTTCTGGCTCATCTATAAACTCAAATACGCGTTCACTTGCCGCGGCGGTTGTTTGTAAAGCCGTCATTGCTTGCCCAATTTGGGAAAGGGGTGAGGTAAACAATCTAACATAAGTCATGAAGGCTACAATAACGCCAAAAGTAATATAATTATGCATGGTAAGTAAAGCCCCAACAATACAAACTGCCACATAGCCGAAGTTACCAATAAAGTTCATCATGGGCATCATTAACCCAGATAAAAATTGACTTTTACGATTGGCTTCATACACTTTTTCATTTAAAGCATCAAACTTTTCATTAACCTCTTCTTGGCCATTATAAACTTTAACGACATTTAACCCCGAATATACCTCTTCAATGTGGGCATTAAGTGTACCCAAATATTTTTGCCGTTTTACAAAATATTTTTGCGATTTACTTAATACTTTAAACATAAAGACAAAACCAATTAAACTTGCCCCAATTGCCGTTAGAGCCATAACCCAGTTCGTTACAAACATCATTATAATCGTGCCAATAAATAAAGTTATAGCACTAACCAAGGTGGCAAAAGATTGGTTCATACTTTGCGCAATAGTATCTACATCATTTGTAACCCGCGATAAAATATCTCCGGTTTGATTTTTATCAAAATATTTTAAAGGTAATTTATTAATCTTTTGACTGATTCGTTGGCGAAGCGTTTTGGCAAAATTATTGGAAACTACCGTCATCGAAATTGATTCAATATAACTAAAGAGCGCCGATATTAAATAAAGAGCGACTAAAAAGAAAACAATATATTTAATTTTGGTAACATTAAATTGTGGCGCTACCACCTTTTGAATTGCCTCAGGCATTTTATCTAATTTTTGGTATAATTCTTGAGCTGATGTTTCTTTACTTAAGGTAGCCATATTTTGAGCAAAAGTTAATTGATCAGATGCTGTAATAGTTACTCCATCAATCACAATTGGTTTAAAAATTAAACTGGCAATAGAAACTGGAATATTTAAATTAGTAATATTATCCGCATCATTTACCATATTTAAAAGTTCTTGGCGGTCCGTAGTCGAAATAGTTACATTATCGATTGTTATATCCGGTAAAATAATCGTTAAAATCGCCGGACTTAAACCTTGAAATGCTTTTATTCTATCTTTTTCCTCTAATGTATTTACTTGCGTTAAAAGATTCATAAATTCTTGTTTTTCCGCATTACTAATCGTACTTGACATATTGATGCTAGCCAAAGTTTCATTATTTAAATCAGGCGTTAGAATTTGCCCCATTACACTGGCAATTTTTTCTTCGTTCGCCGCAGTTGTTACCTCTGTGGCAATTTTTTCCATATTCGTCGTATTAACGACTAACCCCGCGGATATTTCATCAATTAAAGCCGATAATTTATTGGGCGCCGTGATGGCTAAAATAGAACCGGCCGCGGCCATAATAAGGCCTAAAATTATCAATAAGCGAAAAGTTTTTAATTCTTTTAGTAATCTTTTAATAGAACCCTTAAAATTCTTGGCTTTTTCGCCACTTATAACTCGTCTAGGCATTTTCTAATTCCTCCTTCGATAATTGAGATAAAGCAATTTGTTGATAAACTGGACAATTTTTCAGTAATTCTTGATGCGTACCTAAACCCACGCATTTACCTTCATCTAAGACAACAATTAAATCAGCATTCATAATTGTCCCAATTCTTTGGGCCACAATTAAACATGTTGCCTCTTTAGTATATTTTTTTAATTCGCGTCTTAATGTGGCATCCGTTTTATAATCTAAAGCGGAAAAAGAATCGTCAAAAATATATATTTCCGGTTCACGAGCAATGGCACGAGCAATGGCTAACCGTTGCTTTTGGCCTCCCGAAATATTAGTGCCTCCTTGAGCAATCATCGTTTTGGTTTTCTTCTCCATAAGATTAACAAATTCTTCGGCTTGGGCCACCTCTAAGGCCTTATTTATTACAGACTTACTCTTCTTCCGTCCATTTTTACCAAAAGTAATATTGCCTTCAATGGTATCGTTAAACATTACCGCTTTTTGAGGAACATAACCTAATTTATTATATAATTCGGTCAAATCATAATCTTGGACATTAACCCCATCAATTAAAATAGCCCCACTTGTTACATCATAAAACCGCGGAATTAAATTAATAAGGGTTGATTTCCCGCTACCAGTTGAACCAATAAAGGCAACTGTCTTTCCTTGCGCTACTTTAAAAGAAATATCTTTTAAAACATATTCTTCGGCATCCGGATATTTAAAGGATACATTCTTAAATTCAATTGTTCCTTTTTCGGGAGCATCACTAGCCAAAAGATGACCATTTTTAATCGTGATTTCTTTATCCAAAACCTCATTAATCCGGTTAGCCGAAACATTGGCCCGCGGTAAAATCATAAAAATCATGGCAAGCATTAAAAAGGACATAATTACTTGCATCGAATAGGAAGAAAAAACTACCATATCGGCAAAGACCGCAATTTTATCCGCTAGTAAACTATCTTTAATTAATACAATACCAACAATATAAATGGCAAGGGTCAAAAAATACATTACTAGATACATTACGGGTTGCATGATCGCAAAGGCCTTTTGGTTAAATAATTGTGTTTTCGTTAAATCATTATTAACTTGGGCAAATTTATCTTCTTGATATTTTTCGGCATTAAAAGCCCGAATTACCCGAATACCGGTTAAATTTTCCCTAGTTACATTATTGACTTTATCAATTAACTTTTGAACAATTTTAAAGCGCGGTAAGACAATAACCATAATTGTTGCCACCGTCGAAAGTAAAATTACAACCGCCACCGCCGTCAAAGCACTCCATTGCCAATTTTTATTTAAAATTTTCGTAACCGCCCATATGGCTGTTAAAGGCGCTTTAACTAACATTTGTAAACCCATCGCAATAAACATTTGAATCTGCGTAATATCGTTAGTCGTTCGCGTAATTAAACTGCTCGTTTTAAACTCCTTAATTTCAGCATTTGATAAATCTAATACTTTATTAAAAAGTTTTTTCCGAACATTTTTAGAAAAACGCGCTGAAACATTAGCAATCAAATAACCGGTGATTATAGCACAAATTAAAGAAGCCAAAGCACATAACAGCATATATCCTCCATTAAGGAGAATATCTCGCATTTTACTGCCTTCCGTTTGCACTAATTGCGTTATCTCAGACATATAATCCGGCATTTTTAATTCTAACCATACTTGGGATGCAATTAAAACAAAACCAATGGCCATATATATTAAATCTTTCTTTTTTAAATTTTTAAATAATTTAAACATCTTTTACCTTCTTTCGTAACTCTAAATTTTATGATTTTTTCTAAAATATATTATAGCACTTTTTTCGCGTTTCTAAATATTTAATCAATATAAAAGCTCAAACCTTTATAAGTTTAAGCTTTCTCATTCATTTGGTGCAGGTGAAGGGAGTCGAACCCCCACGAATTACTTCGCTAGATCCTAAGTCTAGTGCGTCTGCCAATTCCGCCACACCTGCATAATTTTATGGTGGACCTCGTAGGACTCGAACCTACGACCGCCCGGTTATGAGCCGGATGCTCTAACCAGCTGAGCTAGAGGTCCAGAAGACTATTTAATAATAACATAAAACCCTTTTTCTTGCAATAATTTTATGCAAAAAAATAAACTCCTATGAGCTAAGAGCTTATTTATTTAACATATTAAGTAAATCAATTTTAAACATATCTTTTGAAGCATTACTTTTAGAAATCATGATACCTTTATAGGTTGTAAGTTCACTCCGGTGTCCTTCTAGTAATATTTCGGAAGGTGTAATGTTTTCTAACATAACAACTTGTTCCTTTTTGTGAACCGTATAAATTAATTTTACTTCACCATGAATTTGGGCAAACATTTTATCACTAGGTAATTTTAATTCATAAGTTTCGGTTCCATTTTTCTTATTAGTAGAAACCAAGTTACCTAAAAAATTACCATTTTTTAATGCAGGATAATATTCAAAGCTTAATTTTTTAAAAGCCAGCATATTATACTTTTTAATAGCCCTTTCTAATTTGCGAAATTCATTTTCATTTACATAATCAAGAACATAACCTTTCATTTATATACCCCCTTAATTACGAAAAAATTATAGCACATTTTAAATATTTTGTCAAATTAATGTCAAATATTTTTCTTATTTCTTGCTTTTTTAGTAGACAAATATAGACGTAAAATGACAATAAAAAAACTTATAAATTAAGTTCAACAATGGTTTCACCTAAATTCCAATTGTTTAATTTATAAGTCTTTACTAATTTATGATTTTTTAATACGCGATGAACCTCTTTAGTTAAGATATTCGTACTTTTACCATGAATAATAACTACCACGGGCTGTTTTAAATTATAATTATCTAAAAGAAATTCATTAACTAAGACCTCAACCATATTAACTATTTCCCCATGGAGATCTAAATGTGGGGTTTTGGAACTAATCATTGGGGCATCTGATTATTTGTAGAGGCAGGATTTGGTGCTGCCGGAGTTGCCACATTATTAGGATTAGGTCCGGCATTTGGCGTAGATGCTGGAGCCGGATTAGGATTTGGTGCTGGGGCTTGATTTGTTCCCCCAACCTTTTGGGCATACTCATCTAAAACTGCGGAAAGTTCTGGAACGCTTAATCTACTACCAATCTTCTTAACCGATAAGCCACCAGCAATATTTGCTAATGTAACTGTTTTTTCTAAAGGAAAACCATTGGCAATGCCATAAACAAAAGCCCCATGGAAAATATCCCCTGCTCCCGTAGTATCTTGCACATCCGTAATTTTTAACCCGGGCATAATTTTAATTTGATTATTATCTTTATATAAAGCCCCTTTATCTTCCAGCGTAACAACAATTTCCGAATTTGGATACTTTTTCATTAAATTACTATAAACATTAACTAAAGTACTAGGATTATTAAAATCCATTTTAATACCGCTGACAGTTTCAGCAAAGCCCTTAGAACAAACAATATAATTCATATATTTACATAGTTCCAATAATTCATTAGTAATTCGACCCGCATCAATTATTTTTATAGCATTAGGAAACTTACTAATCGCCATTTGGGCAGCCCCATAATCATGGCCATCCGTAAAAATAATATCCGGCGTAAAATCATAATTAAATTTCTTTAATGGTTTAAATTCGCCAGCAACATTAAAAACGGTTCTCGTACCATTTTTCCGATTAACCATAATTAAAGATAATGATGTATCTTGATCAAAACTAGTTTCAATATAATTACTATCTAAATTAACGGAACTATATTCTTTTTTTAGTTTTTCGCCAAAATCATCAGAACCTACAACCGTCGATAATACGGTATCAATACCCCACTTGCCTAAAAGGTAAGCCGCATTACCCGCCGGGCCTCCCCCACATTTAACACTTTCATTAAAGCGATATTTCGTATTTTCGGTTGGATATTCATCAACAACAATACTAATATCATAACTTGAATGACCAATACACAATACTTTCATTTTTACTCTCCCTTTTTATTCACTTAAATCTAAACGATATGGATTTGTTTTGCTGCCATCTCCACCACCAGCTATTTTAGTTGCTGATGAAAGATAAAATGTTGGACGAACAGCCCAGGCATGCCATCCAGAACAATAATCATCAGTTGATCCAGTATCCTTAACTAAATATATTTCACCACCATCTAGATCACCAGATATAGTCCATTCATATAAACCAAGATACATCCAATTATCATTTATGGCATCACGGTAATCTTGATATGGTGATTCATTATTGTTTTGTAGCCATCCACTTAGCGACCAATATTTGGGTAATGCCGCATAATAATAATCCGTTGTATACATTAAACCAATTTTAGCACTTGCACTAGTTTTCTCTGTGTTGCTACTTCCTAATGAATAATCATATGCAATTTTAGCATTTGTACTAGTTGTAAGGCCCACCACTTTAGCAATAGGTGAAGCGCTTATTTCCCAATCATGACTAACTATTGCACTTTGGACATTAGTATTTAAACTATTTAAAAATGTTCCATTTAGATGTTCGGTATTTAATTTAGTGGTATTCCAATTGTACTTAGTATTACAATCTCCCTCTTCTTGCCAATAATATCCACCAACTAAATCAGCATGGGGATGTTTAGATTTATATTGATTATAACCAGCATCATATACATTACCTAATGTATTATCTTCAGAATTTATATAATCATAATATGTACCATTAGCGCCATAGCTATTACCCCCACTACCAAGTTCACTAACAGTAGCAAAGTCAGCCTTGATTAATTTCATTTCGTATTCGCCAGATTTATTAGGAAATAATCCAATGATCCGGTATAAATTCGCATCTGAACTACATTCATTTTCGGTACTTGTTCCATCCAAACAAACATAGTTTTGAACGCTTTCACTTGAGCCACTATAGCGATACGAATCATCATTTGGACTTAATTCTTTATTGGCAATATTTTTATTTGCTAAAGCATCTGTATTATGATAAATGATCGTATTATCGTTTAAAGATTTTCTGGCTATTAAACAGGCAGCACTACCGTCATTACAGGTTTCAGCATAGGAATTTCCGTTTTCAGTCATTGTTTTAGATACTATATATGGGGTTTCTTTTGTTCCATCTCCTGAAAGATAATTAACATTCCATTTTAAGTAAAAAGTCGGTCTAACTGCATATCCAATTTTACCATCATATGATTGTATTTTACCTTTATTCATTATATATAGAATACTACTTGTACTATCTGATCTTTTACTTATTGTCCATTCATCTAAACCTTGATATAACCAATTGCTTTCTTTAGCTTGTTCATAATCTTCTTCCGTATCTGAGTAGCTCTTATATTCCCAAAATTTTGGTTTTGCAGCGTACATATAATCACTTACATACATTAAACCAATTTTGTTTTCAACTGTTTTATTTTGCTTATTATTAGTTATTTCAGATTCAAAAATATTTTTAGCGTTATTATTTAAAGCATCGGCAAAAGTCAATCCCCCAATTTGCCAGTTATTATCGTCTATTAAATACTTCCAATCTTGAATATAATTTATAAAGTTTTTATTTAAATTAGTGTTATTTAATTCACTGTTATCCCAGTCATTTGTTAATTCTTTATCTGGATATAACCAAAAAAAGCTATCAACATACTCTTTTGATCCTTTATATGTATCATTTAATGTACTACTAAATCCATTATTTGTACTATTGCCATCAGTTCCTAAAACATCTTTATTTACGTAATCATTTTTAATTAATTTTATCTGATATTTTCCATCTTTATCATCATCAAAAATGCCAATAATGCGATATAAATATTCTTCTGAACAACTCCCATTTTCAGGTATTTTATCATAACCAAAACAGACATAATTATGAATTTCATCATTTGATCCACTATATCGGTAACTATTATCATGGGCTCCATGTGTTAAATACGAATCATGATAATATATTGCTGGAGATTCGGTCCAATTATAAAGAGATTTTATTTTTTCCGCAAAATTAGTTTTTAAATTACTTTCTTCATTAAAATTATAACTTAATATTTCCTTTTCTTTTACTCCATATTTAAAATTCATTAAAACTATAATTATTAATATAATAAAAACGCATAATATATAATTTTTTTTCATCTAATCACCCCTTTTTATTAACTTAAATCCATACGATATGGACTAGTTTTACTGCCGTCACCGCTTTCGATTTTGGTCGAAGACTCGAGATAAAAGACTGGCCGAACAGCAAACATAGAGAATCCATATACCGATTCAGGTCTAACACCGCCATCATTGTACACAAAAAATGCTTCACAAACTTCAAGAGAATCACATGGCCTACGAGTAATGGTCCATTCGTTTTCGTTAATAAACATCCAATTATTATTTTTTATATTTATATTAGAATAATTTACTAATTTTTGCGTCCATGCATCTTGATATGCGGCATAGCCATAATCACTAACGTACATTAAGCCAATTTTTTTTGACGTTGCTACAGCTTCTTCTGGTGTATAATAAATATTAGTTTCTGGCGTTTTTATTTCTGCTTGATAAGCGTTATAAACGTTTTTTTCTCCTAAGTCATAATTTCCTGCAGTTACATAAGTGTGATCTGCTATTAAATTTTGATATGGCAAAAGACTATCGTAAAAACTAATATTTAATACATCAGTGTTTAAAGTACTATTTTTCCATACATTATTAAAACTAGACCAATTATACCCTTTACCACTAGCCGTATAATCTGATGGTTTAGCACTATTATCTACATAAGTTGTATATTTGATTAATTTCATTTCGTATTCGCCAGTTTCATTAGGAAATAAACCTATTATTCGATATAAATCAGCATCACCATTTTGGCATTCACCATCTTCACTAGTTCCATCTAAGCAGACATAGTTTTTAACTGCTTCACTTGAACCACTATATCTGTAACTATTATCACCGGCTATTAAATCTTCATTAGCAATTTCGATATCAGCCATGGCATCAGAACTATGTTTTATTAAGGTCGGTGTTTCGCCTTCTTTATTAGCATCCGCCAATAATCTAGTTATTGTTTTTTCATATTCAGGTTGATCGACAGGTGGTTCTTCTTCTATAGAATATTTTGATTGTTGCATCTTTATTTCAACTTTTAAAGATTTATCTAAATTCGCTGATTGATTATAATCTAAATTAATATACGTTAAAGTAAATGTCCAACTTTGTTCCATATTGGTATTTTGAACCATCGCCAGAGAAATTTCTTGGTTTTCTTTAACAGCCACCGTACCACTATATCGAGTAACATCAAATCCTGCTACACCCTGATATTTTTCAGAATCTGAACCAATGTGGGTTAATCCAGGTATATCAGTTATTTCTTCCCCATCGGGATCAGTAATCGTTAATATTATTTCAGGTATTTCATCTAAAGTAGTATAATCAAAATTATTTTCGTTAATTGTAAAATAGACATTATAATGTATAATATCATAGTAATCATCTAGCAATAATTTTACACGAGGATTGCTAACAACCTCTAAATTCTCGCCACCTTTAGGTAAAGTACTCTTATTTACATCCATTTCTAGTGGATTCCCGGGAATAAATTGTAGAGCAATTGTTTCATGCACATTAACGTCTAAACTTGTTGGTCCCGTTTCTTCTCTTTGCATTTGAAAATAGGCATAAGTTACCCGAGCAATTAAGGCAACTAAAACAAGCATGATTAAAACAAGCAATGACTTTAAGTATTTATTTTCTTTAATTTGTTTAATCATCCTATCACCCTACTATCAATAAGTATTATAACATACAATTTTTATTAATAGTAGTCTAAATTTAACTTACTTCACATCTTTTGATAATATAAATTTTTTTATTTTTGTAAAAAGCATAAAATACCTCTGAGGCCAAGAGTCCTTTATCCGATAATTGAGTTTTTAGCCAACTCTTATCTTTATGAATGGCTTTTAAAGTATTTTCTTGAATAACCCCATCTAAGATTAAAGCCATCGGAAAACTACTTTTTATTTTAAAAGGTTTATATTTAAAAACCGATAGTTTACCATTGGGTTCTAAAAAAGCATATTCCACCATCGCAATATCCATAATTTCTTTTTCCCGTAAGCCAATTAATAAATCATCCAAAGTATATCTTTGTTTAATCATTTCGTGATAGTTTATTTTTCCATGACAAATAATGAGAGATGGTTTCCCATCAAAAAGGGTTCGAAAACGCCGCGATTTAACGGCAATATAACCAAAAACAACCTCTAAGACGACTAAAAGGGTAATGGGGGCAATTGTTAAAAAGATGGAATCTTTAGCATTTTCAATCGAAATAGCCACTAATTCGGCAATCAAAATGGAAACAATTAAATCAATAACCCCCAATTGCCCTACTTCTCTTTTACCCATAATTCGATAAGCCAAAGTTACAAAAAAATAAAAAAATAACGTTCGAAATAAAATTTTAAAAAGTAACATTTAATTTCACCAATTTTATTATGGGTTAAAGCATAATGTTTTAAACATTTTCATAAGGTTAATTAGGTGGTTGGATGAAAATTTTATTTAAACAATTAGGTTTTTATTTATTATTCCTAGTTTTACTTTCTTTTCTTTGTAGTTTACTAAATTTAATGGGGTTAAACTCGACAATTACTAATTTATTACTCTTTATATTTAATGTCGCTTCTTTCCTAGTTTTGGGTTTTAAAAATGGTATTAAAAGTAAAGAAAAGGGTTATCTTGCTGGTTTAAAAATCGGTTTATGTTTACTCTTAATTTTATTTTTAATTAATTTATTAGTGGCTCAAAAGGTCTTTACCATTAGTTTATTAATTTATTATCTTATTTTAATATTAACCGCCGTTTTTGGGGGAATGCTCGGCATCAGCAAGAAAAAAGAAGATAATTAATCAACGACGATGAATTGATAAGTATCTTCTTTTTTTAAAACATAAGAATTATCATTATAAATCTCTTTAGTTAAGGGATTTATTTCTTGTTCTAAATAATTATTGGCATATAATTCTTTTAATAATACTTTATCTTGTGGACACTTTTCTTCCCATTGACACTTTTTAGCCGCTTCCACGATTCTTTTTTCACTTACTAAAAGTAAGTTTTTTTGATGTTTGGTTACGACTTTATAGGTTGTAACAGCTGCGACTAAGAAAAAGGATAATATAATTAAACCAATACTAATTTTTTTCATTTTTTACCCCATAAAAATCTTCTTGAAATTGATCTCGAAACTCTAATAAAGTATTATTTTTTATATTTTTTCTAATCTCGGCCATTAGACGATACAAAAAGTTAATATTATGAATTGATAAAAGCCGAGCCCCAAATGTTTCTTTGGCCACGATTAAATGGCGAATATAAGCCAAAGTATAATGTTTACAAGCATAACAATTACAACCTTCTTCAATTGGCTTAAACATATCTTTATATTTATTATTTTTAACATTGATATTACCATGCCAAGTATGAGCATGACCATGACGGGCTAATCTAGTCGGACTAACACAATCAAATAAGTCAATTCCCCGAATAACCCCTTCAATAATATCAATAGGTTCCCCAATTCCCATGGCATATCTTAATTTATCTTCCGGTAAAAACTCTGTGGAATAAGCGAAGGCCTTATACATATCTTCTTTGGATTCATGGTCGTTTGCCACTCCTCCGATAGAATAACCGTCAAAATCTAATTTCACGGTTTCTAAGGCACTATATTTACGCAAATCATAATGTGGACCACCTTGAACAATCCCAAATAACATTTGATTAGGATTACTATGGACCTTTTTCCCTCTTTCAGCCCACCGAATAGTGCGTTCAATACTTTGCTTTAAATAAGCATGATCTGCGGTTGCCGGTGGACATTCATCAAAACTCATCGCAATATCGCTATCGAGTTTATTTTGAATAGCAATCGATTTTTCCGGAGTTAAAAATAATTTATCGCCATTTAAATGATTTTTAAAATACACCCCTTCTTCGGTAATATCTTTCGGTTTAGCTAAAGAAAATACTTGGAAGCCCCCCGAATCAGTTAAAATAGGTCCATCATAATTCATAAACTTATGTAAACCACCCGCGGCCGATACAATATCTTCCCCAGGTCTTAACCACAAATGGTAAGTGTTGGCTAAAATTATGCCCGAATGCATGGCTTTTAATTCTTCAGGTGCTAAAGTTTTAACTGTTGCATTAGTACCCACCGGCATAAACATCGGAGTTTCATAAGTTTTGCCTTGATAAGTAATAGTTCCTAAACGCGCTCGAGTTTTCTTATCCGTTTCCTCTAATTTGAATTGTAATTTCATACCACATCACAAGATGATTCTATCATACTTTTATCATAAATGGTATTAAATCTTTTGACAAAAAAATTATCTTCCCTTATCATTATCTTAGGTGATGCTATGAACGATTTAATCATTATTCTCGTAATAATTTATCTGGTAGTTGTTTATTTAGTCACACAATATTTTAAAATAAAACAAAAAATGAAAATCATGCAACCCATTATGGCTACTTGTACTGATATTGTCGTTCGTCGCACTTATAATAAAAAATACTATTTTTACTTTTATAAAATAAAAATTAAACATGACGAAATTACCTTAAATGAACGTAAAAGATTACCTATTTTTCAAAAACAAATTAAAATAAATACAAAATATTTAATGTATGTAAATGAACAAAATCCTGATGAATATGTTAGTCCTACTCAAGTTTTAGCCCATAAATGGTATTTATATGGTGCTATTATGTTAATCATTCTTTCCTTACTTTTGTTTAGATAAAAACCATAATAAAAATTTTTTCATTCGGTTTCATTAATATTTTTACATTCTTTAAAGTTTAAAAGGCAAAATTTCTTTTTATTTGGTTTCAATAATCAACTGTATTTTCATAAGTATATTTGTATTTATTATCCGTAAATATCTTTATACTTTTTAATAATTTTTTGGCGTTCTATCTCCGTTGATGATTTGCCAATAATGCAATTATAAAGCTTTTGCTTTAACTCTTTGGTTAATGGCATTCCTTCTTGAGCCATGGCTCCATTAACTTTTTTTATTTTTTCTTGAATTTCTCTTTCAGTTAGTTTTTTATTATTCATTTCTGTCTCTCTTTCTTAGGTTTCTTGTAAATTTATTATATCACGTATAATACTGATTAGTTTTGATCGCTTTATAAAACACAAGAAAAAAAGTCTAGCAAATAAAAACTAGAAGTTAATTTTTTTACTTCTAGTACTTTTTCAGCTCCACACTATCGTAGTGGTCAACGACTTATATTAACTCCACACTATCGCAGTGGTCATCGACTTATATTAATTCCACACTATCGTTGTGGTCAACGGCTTATTTAACTCCACTTTATCGTTGTGGTCACGAGCTTTTAGTGCTGAAAGTATTGAGTTTTTTCAATACAATTAAATCCTAGCAAAAAAATTACACCTTGTCAATACAACTATTTAATAAACATGGCATCGCCAAAAGAAAAAAAGCGAAATTCATGAGCAACAGCATATTCATAGGCCTTTAAAATATGTTCCCGACGGCTTAAGGCCGAAACTAACATTAAAAGCGTACTTTTGGGCAAATGAAAATTAGTAATTAATCCATCAATGGCTTTGAACTCAAAACCCGGATAAATAAAGATATCCGTATTGCCACTGGTAGGAACAAAATGATTATATTGGGCTCGAACAGTTTCTAAAACCCGGGTAGAAGTTGTACCAACGGCATATATTTTCCGCCCCTCCGCTTGGGCTTTATTTAATCTATCGGCCGCTTCTTCACTTAAAATATAATATTCACTATGCATTTTATGTTTGGTAATATCGGTTTCTTCCACGGGCCGAAAAGTGCCTAAACCGACATGTAAAGTTACATAAATTATTTCAATACCCTTATTTTCTAAATCCTTTAAAAGTTCGGGAGTAAAATGTAATCCCGCGGTTGGAGCAGCTGCCGAACCAATATTTTTAGCATAAACTGTTTGATAACGACTTTGATCTTGTAACTTTTCATGAATATAAGGGGGTAACGGCATCGTTCCTAATTGATCTAAGATTTCTAAAAAGATACCTTCATAGTTAAACTTAACAATAACTAAACCTTCCGTCTTTTTAGCAATAACCTCGGCTTGTAATAAACCCGAACCAAAACTAAGAATAGTTCCTACATGTAATCTTTTAAAAGGTCGCGATAAACATTCCCAATTATCCCCTTCGATATTTTTTAAAAGTAACAGTTCAATTACGGCTTTAGTATCAACCTTTTCGCCAATTAACCGCGCCGGAATAACTTTGGTATCATTTAAAACTAAGCAATCACCAGGTTTTAAAAAATCACCAATATTTTTAAAAATGTCTTCTTGTAAAGCCCCAGTTTTTTTATCCATAACTAAAAGGCGCGAATCGCTTCGCACTTTTAAGGGCTTCTGCGCAATTAATTTTTCCGGTAAATCATAGGAAAAATCATTTATATCCATTTATTTTCCCTTCTTTTCTAAAACTAAACGCACTTTATTATAAACCTCTTCATGTATTTCTTCAACTGCTTTAATTCCTTGTTCATTAAAGCAATCAACTTTAGCAAAATGATATAAATCACTTAATTCTAAATAAGTGGCTTCGGCTTGCCGTAAATGCTGTTCATCTTGTTCATTTTGATCAGGTAATTCTTGCCGATTTTGTTTTAAAATAACAGCATATTCATAAGGCATATAAAGAAAGATAACTGCATCGGGACGAGGTAATTCTAAAATCTCATATTCGAGTTTTTCTAATTTTTCGAATAGGTTCCGTCTTTCCTCCGATGTTGCCAGTTTACCACCTTGGTGAGCCATATTTGATTCAACATATCGATCGACAATGACAATGGCGCCTTCCGCTAAATGCTTTTTTATTTCGGGCATATTATAACGCCGATCAGCCGCATAATAACAACAAGAAACTAACGCATCAACATGCGGTGCCCCTTCGGGAAACCACCCTTCCCCTAAATAACTTTTACCTAAATAAGGTCCACCAATAATTCTTCCGGTCGGACTATCATAATTCGGAAAAGCATATTTTACTACGGTAAACCCATCTTTTTTTAGATGTTCAACTAATGCCTTCGTTTGAGTTTCTTTCCCACTGCAATCCGTTCCTTCAATAACAATTAATTTACCATTCATATTTTCATCTCTTTTCATATAAAACTATTTCGTAAGTAAGATTATTTTCACATACCTTTTGGAAAACTTTTCTTTGATATTTACTTTTATCAAAATCGGGAAAATAAACATCCGCGGGACTCGAGGCGTTAATTTCCGTTAAATATAAGCGTTGGGCATAAGGTAAAAAAGCCCGATACATATTGCTCCCCCCAATAATCATAACCTCTTCATCTAAAGTATTTAAATAATTTAAAAGTTCGGTAAAATCCCGAAAGATTTGACCTTCGGCTATTTTGGTAAGTTTTTTAGATAAAACAATATATTCGCGATTGGCCAAATGTTTAGGTAAAGATTGATAGGTATTGGCACCCATTACAATTTTTTTATGCATGGTTAGTTTTTTAAAGTTTTGTAAATCAGTTTTTAAATGCCAAATAAGATCATTATCTTTTCCTAATTCCCTATTTTGCCCAATGGCGGCGATAATACTAATCATGGTCTTACCTACTGCGCAATGGCAAATTTGATAGGGCCTTGATGTTCATAGTTCATTATCTTAATATCTTTTAAGTCACTCGAATTATCAAAAGCATAGAAATCTTTAATTTCAGGATTAAGCCATAATGTTGGGGCTTTAAAATCACCCAAGGCTTCATATCTTTTAATTTGTTCTTTAATGCCTTCAACTTGATTTACATAAATATGGGCATCTTTAATCGAATAATCAATTTTGCCCGGTTTTAACCCACATACTTGTGCAATTAAAGAAAGAAGCACGGCATATTGGGTAACATTAAATGGTAATCCTAAAGGAACATCGCAACTGCGTTGGTGAACCCACATATTTAAATAACCATCACAAACATCCCATTCCGTCGACCAAACACAACTTGGTAAAACAGCCGTATCTAAGTAATCATCTTGCCACAAGGACAAAACTAATCGCCGATCGGTAGGATTAGTTTTTAAGGTCTTAATTAATTTATCAATTAAGCCAAATTTACGCACAATATAACCATAAGCTGTTCCAATTGTATGGGCATATTCTGCGCCAAAATCTTTTACCACATCTTTTTTAACTAATTTACCAGCTTCTAAAACATTTTGGGTGGCATACCATTTACCATCTTCATGAATTTCCCATTCATCCCAAATATGAACATTTCGCTCTTGTAACCAGCGAACATCATTACTTTGGGCTTGATAAATCCATAACATTTCTAAGATGGCTTGGCGAAAATATAATTGTTTAGTTGTAAGACATGGAAACTCTTTTTGTAAATCAAATTCTAAATGATAACTCGGAATCTTTATCGAATTAATTCCCGTCCGATTTTCCACCTCCACACCCTTTTTTAAAATGGTTTGACATAATTTAAGGTAATCTTTATCCCACTTTGACATAACGCCTCCTAATAATTAAGAGGATGTTTCCGGGTTAAAGTTAAAACTTCAGTCGTTAACTTTTCTAAAACATCTTCCTTTTCAGCATTTTTAAGTGCTTCGGCAATAATTTTACCTACTTGGCGAAATTCTTCTTCATTAAAGCCCCGAGTTGTCATCGCTGGTGAACCAAGGCGTAAGCCACTCGTCACAAATGGTTTTTCGGAATCATTGGGAATTGTATTTTTATTAACCGTAATATGAATTTTATCAAGTAAAATTTCGGCTTCTTTCCCCGTTAAGCCGGTGGCGGCTTTAACATCAATTAAAATTAAATGATTATCCGTTCCCCCCGAAATAATGCGAAAGCCTTCTTCTTCTAAAGAACTAGCCAAGGCCTTAATATTTTTTAAAACTTGTTCTTGATAAGTTTTAAAATCAGGTTGTAATGCTTCATAAAAACATTGAGCTTTGGCCCCAATTACATGCATTAAAGGTCCTCCTTGGATACCGGGGAAAACTACTTTATCTATTTTTTTGGCAATTTCTTCATCATTTGTTAAAATAATACCACCCCGCGGACCCCGCAATGTTTTATGGGTAGTTGAGGTTACAACATGAGCATAAGGCACGGGTGAAGGATGTAAACCAGTGGCTACTAAACCCGCAATATGGGCCATGTCTACCATTAAATAAGCCCCGACTTTATCCGCAATTTCCCGAAATCTTTTAAAATCAATAATCCGGGAATAGGCTGAGGCCCCCGCGATAATCATTTTCGGTTTTTCGGCTAAAACCTTTTTTTCTAAAGTATCGTAATCAATCATTTCCGTTTTCGGATCAACATCATAATCCACGATACAATAATCTTGGCCACTAAAAGATAATGGATGGCCATGGGTTAAATGTCCCCCATTGGATAAGTTCATCCCCATTACTTTATCGCCATGATTAAGTAAGGCCCGATAGACAGCCATATTGGCACTAGAGCCCGAATGAGGTTGCACATTGGCATACTCAGCCTTAAATAATTTTTTAACATATTCCCGAGCCTTTTCTTCAAAAATATCAATGTTTTCACAACCGCCATAATATCTTTTACCCGGATATCCTTCGGCATATTTATTAGTTAGGATGCTGCCTTGTAAAGCCAATACATCCTTTGATGCATAGTTTTCACTTGCAATAAGTTCAATATTTTCTTCTTGTCTTTTTCTTTCTTGGACTAAAGCCGTTTCTAAAATTTTATCCATTTTTCCTCCTCTATCTAATAAAATTTTATTTTTGCGCTAAATCAACTAGATTTTTTAAAAGCATGGCTACGGTCATTGGGCCAACACCCCCTGGTACCGGGGTTAAATAAGCTGCTTTGGCTGCAACACTATTAGCATCAACATCGCCAACAACTTTACCAGCCACGCGATTAATCCCAACATCGATAACCACAGCCCCATCTTTAAGATAATCGGCCGTAATCATTTGGGCTTGACCAACAGCCACCACTATAATATCGGCCTCTCTAGTTACCTTTTTTAAATCTTGGGTTTTTGAATGGGCAATCGTCACCGTCGCATCTTTATTTAAAAGGGCTATTGCTAAGGGACGCCCCACAATATTACTCCGGCCAATGATAACCACATTTTTCCCAGCAACAGCGATATTTTGACTGGCTAAAAGATCCATGATTCCCCGAGGAGTAGCCGCTAAAACACTTTTTTGTTTAGATAAAAGCCGCCCCATATTTAAGGACGTAAAACCATCCACATCCTTTTGAGGATCAATCGTATTTAAAATGGCAGTTTCATCTAGTGGTGCCGGTAGTGGACATTGCACCAAAATGCCATGAACTTGGTTATCTTCATTTAAAGATTTTATTTCCTCAATAAGTTCTTCTGTCCCTACATCTTCAGGGTAACTTTTTAAAAGCGCCGTGATCCCAATTTCTTCACACCGAGCCATTTTATTGCGCACATAGATTTCACTACTTGGATTAGAACCAACTAAAATAATGGCTAAAGTGGGATTAATATCTTGTTCCTTTAACTTTTTAATCTCACTTTTTAAATCATTGAAAATTTCATTGGCTCTTTTTTTCCCATCAATTAATTGCATTATTTATTCCTCCTTAAAAAAGTGATCCTTGATTAACAATTTTTAAATGCTTATAGGCCTTTTCCGTGGCAACTCGACCGCGAGCCGTCCGTTTAATAAAGCCCTCTTGCAATAAAAAGGGTTCGACGATATCTTCAATAGTCGTTACCTCTTCCCCAATAGCCGTAGCAATGGTTTCAATACCCACAGGTCCCCCATTAAATTTCGTAATTAAAGCATTTAAATAATCAATATCAATATTATCTAAACCATATTTATCAACTTTTAAGCGGTCTAACGATTTTAAAGTAATGGCTAAATCAATTTCGCCATCACCTTCTACTAAAGCAAAATCACGGACTCGTTTAAACAAGCGATTAGCAATCCGCGGTGTCTTCCGGCTTCTTTGCGCCAGTTCTAAAGCGGCCTCATCACTAATATGCATATTTAAAACCTTACTGGTTCTTATAACAATATCTCTTAGTTCTTCGTCACTATAAAACTCGAGTTTATTAACAATCCCAAACCGGTCTCGTAAAGGAGAAGATAAATCTCCGGCTCTTGTTGTTGCCCCGACTAAAGTAAATGGAGGTAAATCAATTTTAATGCTCTTACTTTTGCCTTCATTACCAATTACAATATCCATTTCAAAATCTTCCATCGCCGGATATAATATTTCTTCAATATATGATGGAATGCGGTGAATCTCATCGATAAACAAAACATCTCCCGGTTCCAAAGTCGATAAAATAGCCGCTAAATCACCACTTTTTTCAATGGCTGGTCCACTAGCGGTTTTAATATTACTCCCCATTTCATTGGCAATAATATGAGCCAGTGTCGTTTTTCCTAGTCCCGGAGGACCATATAGTAAGACATGATCTAGAGGTTCATTACGCATTTTAGCCGCAGCAATAAAAACCGCTAAATTTTCTTTAATTTGTTTTTGACCTACATATTCTGCCAAACTGGCTGGGCGAATATTTTGTTCAAAGATATCTTCTTCTTTTAATGTTGAATCAATAATTCGATCGTCCATGACCTCACCCTCTTCTAAAATAATTATACTATAGCTTGACTTTTTCTTAAAGCTTAATTTTTATCTTTCCCGGAAAAAAATTGACAGCAATTGGATTTATCCGCTATAATAAAATTAATTAGTAGAAAGGAGGTAAAAAATGAATTACAATAATTTAACTCCTGAAGTTCAAGAAGCACTAGAACATTTTTTAGAAACTTATTTAGTGGCCTTCTTAAGTATTTCGCTTGTTGTATGTATTATTAGTATTGTCGCCATGTGGCGGTTATTTACCAAAGCTGGAGAAAAGGGCTGGAAAGCAATTATCCCAATTTATAATGTTTACATTTACTTTAAAATCGCGGGCGTTCCTTCTCTATTCTGGGTTTTACTTATTGTTTCCGTGCTTTCCGTAATTCCTAATATGATTGTTTCCGTTATTGCTTTATTAATTGATGCTGTTATTACAATTTACCAAGCCCATAAATTATCTACGGCCTTTGCATGGCGTTGGTTACACTTTAGGTTTAATCTTCTTAAACTCAATCTTTATCTTAATGTTGGGCTTTGGTTCCTCAGAATACAAACTAGAAGAAAATTAGTGATTACCCAATCACTTTTTTTATGCTAGCAATTATTACCAATTACCAGTTATTGTATCTTTATTTTTTTACTAATTAGCCACCATATATATAGGTGGTTTTAAATGAAAAAATTATTAATTATGCTGCTTTTTTTAGTCCCTTTTCCGGTTTTGGCCTATGCGGATTATATTATTCCCGGGGGCGAAACCTTAGGCATTGAAATAAATAGTAATGGCATTATGGTCATTGGTTTTTATGAGATTAATGGTAAATACAATAAAGGTATTCCGGCGATTAAACCGGGTGATTATATTACCGCGGTCAATGGTCAAACAGTCAATTCCATCAAAGAACTCACGGCCATCATTGAAAAAAATGTTGCTGCCAAAGAAGTTGAAATAACTTATCTTCGAAATAAAAAAGCAAAGAAAAGTACTTTATCTTTAATTGAAGATGATGGTTTATATAAAACCGGCTTATATGTCAAAGATAGTATCACCGGAATTGGCACCCTTACCTATATAGATCCAGAATCTTTAATCTATGGGGCTTTAGGTCACGAAATAATTGAGGCCAATACCAATAGTATTGTCGAAATAAAAAGTGGGAATATCTTTCGGAATGCCATCACCAGTATTGATAAAAGTTCCATGGGTAATGCCGGCAGTAAAAATGCCAAGTTTTATTACAATACTAAATATGGAACAATTTTAAAAAATACGCAATACGGCATTTATGGTAATTATACCGCCAAATTGCCAAGTAAAAGCACCGTCCCCATTGGTTTAAAAGAAGAAGCCAAAATTGGTCCCGCTTCCATCTATACTGTTTTAAAAGATGAAACAGTGCAAGAATATGGTATTGAAATAACATCCCTTAATGAAAGTGCTAAAGTAAAAAATATTACCTTTAAATTAGACGATGCCGAATTAATTGCAAAAACCGGCGGTATTGTCCAAGGCATGAGTGGTTCCCCTATTTTACAAAATGGTAAAATTATTGGCGCAGTTACCCATGTAATTATCGATGATCCCCTAACTGGCTATGGAATTTTTATTACCACGATGTTAGAAGAAGGAGAAAAAAATAATGACTAACCATCGTTAGCCATTTTTTATGTTTATAAAGTATCTATTTCCGGGGTCTCATTATTAGATGCAACTGGCGTTGATGTTTCCCCATTTTGATTAGTTAATTTACCAATAAAGGCATTTTTAAGATCGATATCATCTTCATCAATATCATCTTCCACATCAATTACTCTAAATATTTCATCAATTGAGGTAATACCTTCAATTACTTTATCTAAACCATCTTGAAGCAGTGATGAAACATCACTTTTTTTATACACTAAATTCCGTAATTCAGACTTAGGGGCATTATTAACAATGGCATCTCTTACCTCTTGATTAATAATAAGAATTTCATGTAAAGCAATCCGCCCTAAATAACCATGAATACAATCATTACAACCATTTGGCGCATAGATTTTTTCTACATCTTTGCCAAGTGCTTGTTTAAATAAGGTTTTTTCAAAGGGTGAGGTAGCCCTTTCCGTCCGACATTTTGGGCACAATCTTTTAAACAAGCGTTGGGAAATAATCCCCGTTAAAGCACTACCTAAAAGGTATCTTTCAACATCCATATCGAGTAGCCGTTCAATTGTCGTTAACGAGTTATTGGTATGGATAGTTGATAAAACCAAGTGGCCTGTAATTGAGGCCCGAACCGCAATCCGCGCTGTTTCATTATCCCGAATTTCCCCAATCATGATAACATCGGGGTCTTG
>CANRAJ010000012.1 GCA_947628545.1 uncultured Bacilli bacterium
TAGGAAGTGAAGAAGAAATAGTATATCAAGAAAGTGATAAAGCAACATATGAATTTAAAGGCTTAAAAGAAGATACCGAATATGAGTTATATAGTTATGTAAAAGATAGTGAAGGAATATATTCCAATGTCTATGATACGAAGGGAAGAACGGAAGCCTATCAAATACCAACAATAGATAGTGTTGATTTTGGGAAACCAACCTTACATAGTATAACGGCTACAGTAAGTGCCACAGCGTATGAAGAACCAAAAAGAATATTTAAATACTATTATAGTATAGATGGTGGACCATATGAAGAAAGTGAAAGTAATATCAAAATCTTTGAAGGGCTAAGTGATAGTCGAGAATATCGAATCAAGATTAAAGTAACGGATGTCAATGGTAGAGAATCAACAGCATATGAAAAAGTAGTATCCACAGAAAAGTATTATGTACCAGAGATAAATAGTATAACAGTAAGTGCCAATACGTGGAATAGTATAACATTCAGCATAGATGCAACGGAAAAGACAAGTAAAATAAGTAGTTATACATGTAATTTATACCAAGGAACAACAGCGATTGGAGTAGCAACAAGTAATGCGACGGATAAAAAATGTACTTTTACTAATTTAAAAAGAAGTACAACGTATACAATCAAAGTAAAAGCTATAGATATGGAAGGAAGACAATCCGTAGAAGTAAGTGAAAATGGAGCCACAAAGACGCCAGATGGAAGTGCCAATAATCCATATATCATCCAATATATCGAAGATCTAGTAAATTTAAGTAATGATGTAAGTAATGGTACAACTTTTGACGGAAAGTATTTTATAGTTGTCAGAAATTTAGATTTTAAAAGCCCAGGTAGTTATGAGAATGCCAATCGAACTAATTATGGGGATATCAATGGCACAGGGGGAACACAGGCTTTAATAACTGAATTAACAACGGGGAAAGGATTTAAAGCTATTGGTTATGGTACTGTCTCAGATAGAAAAAAATTTGGGGGCATATTTGATGGTAATAATTATACAATATCCAATCTCTATGAAAATAATAATGTCGTAGATGCCAGAATTGGTTTATTTGGCGATGCATCTGGAACGATAAAAAATTTAACGGTAACTGGTAGTATAAAGAGTACTGTTAAAGCCAATTTAATAGGAGGTATTGCCGGTGGTTTAGGTGGGGTCATGGAAAATTGTAAAAATTACGTAACTATTTCGGGTACAAGTTATGTTATGGGTGGATTAATAGGAGCAGGAGTTAATACTGTTACAAATTGTCAAAATTATGCTACTTTAACTGGAGATGGTTATGTTGGCGGAATTGTTGCCTACAGTGATAATACTCTAAAAATATTAAATAGTGTTAATTATGGAAATATAACTAGTGCAGATGCTGCTGGAGGAATTATTGGCTATTCAACTATAAATTCTGCAGTTACAGTAGTTAAATCTTATAATACTGGGACTATATCAAATACATCAATAAGTGGTGGTATTTTGGGTTATGGTGTTGATACTACAAATGTTATTATTGATCAATCGTATAATACCGGTAAAATATCCGCTAATAAAGCCAAATCTTGGGGAGCTTTTGCCGGAGGAATCGTCGGTTATCATTATGGTCTAGCCTTTGTTTTAAATTCTTATAATACGGGAGCTGTATCTGTAAGTGGTAGTTCAAAATATATTTCTGCAAATGGTATTGGTTTTGTTGGCTATGGCGGTGACATATATGTTATAAATAGTTATAATAAAGGCAGTATTTCTGGAGGAAATTGGACAAATGCCGGAATTGCATCAACTGATGATGGTGAGCATGGAACAGATATTTTAAGAATATATAATGTATATAATCGTGGAACTATATCAGGAAAATACACTTATGGCATAGATTGGCATGATTCAAGTACCTCATATACGGCAAGTTATACTTATAATAATCCTGCAGCTGGACAGGCATTTGTTAACACTTTAAATAGTAATACCAAAAATATTAATTTAGAAAAAATTAATAGTAGATTAAGAGATTTTAAAGTATATAAATGGCAATTAGGTAGTGATAATTATCCTGAATTAACAACAGAAGCCAATACCGATTATAATTTCAGTTATGCTAATTTTGGACAAAAGTTTTTAGCAGAAAAAACGGGAAATTATCGCATTGAATTATGGGGTGCTCAAGGTGGAACGTCATTAAATAATGGTGCATCTGGAACAGCAGGTGGAAAAGGATCATACACGGCAGGAACAATACATTTAGATAAAGGAACGATTCTTTACTTTTATGTTGGCGGAGCCGGGGCTAATGGCGCAAAAGGTAAAAATTCAACTGGCGGCTATAATGGTGGTGGCTTAGGTACTTGGGATGGATCAGATAATGAAACGGCTGGTGCTGGTGGAGGTGCTACTGATGTTCGTTTAACGGGAGGAACTTGGAGCGATTTTAATTCTTTAAAAACGCGGATTATGGTTGCTGCTGGCGGAGGCGGTGCATCATGGACTTACGCCGTTGGCGCTGGTGGTGGAATTTCATCAGATAATATTTATAGTGCTAATTTAAATGCCACGCAAACTAGCGGTTATGCTTTTGGCCAAGGAATGAATGCTTCCGGAGTTGGTGATGATGATGGCGTCGGTGGTGGTGGATCAGGCTATTATGGAGGTAAAACGCGAAATAATAAAGGAAACACAAGTGGCGCTGGTGGCTCATCATATATTTCTGGCCATGCAGGATGTAATTCAATAGATGCTAATGCGACGAGTGGAAGTATAACGCACTCTGGTAGTGCCAATCATTATAGTGGCAAAGTATTTACTAACACGAAAATGGTCGATGGTAATGGCTATAATTGGACAAATGTTAAAGGCGAATTAACTAAGATGCCAAATCATGATGGAACAGGAACCTTAGTCGGTAATACTGGTAATGGGTACGCCCGCATATATTTAATAAGTTAATTTTAATAAAAATCTTTTTCTATTTTGTTTGTTGTGTTAAAATAGCAATGCAAGGAAGTGATAACGATGCATTTACCTGATTTATGTGTAGCGGGCAATCGGCAAAGAGTAACTGTTGATCATATTGCCTTAGATCAAGAATATCGACCTTTATTTGCCGGTAAAAAATATTTTTTGCGGACTTATGGATGTCAGATGAATGTGCATGATTCGGAAGAAATTAAATATTATTTAGAAGCCCTTGGCTTTACGGCAACCGATACTTTAGAAGAAGCAGATATTGTCGTTTTAAATACCTGTGCGATTCGGGAAAATGCGAAAGATAAAGTTTATGGTTATCTTGGTCGTTGTAAACATTTAAAGTATAGCAAAAAAAATTTAATTATTTGTTTATGCGGTTGTTTAGTTCAAGAACCTCATGAAATAGAAGAGTTTAAAACCAAACACCAATACATTGATATAATTGTCGGAACCCATAATTTAAAAGAATTACCGGAATTAATTTGTCAAAAGGCACCCGAACAAGCAATTGAGGTCTATTCTAATAGTGATAAAGTATACGAAAATGTTAAATATGCTCGGGATTCGAAAATAAGTGCCTGGATAAATATTGCTTATGGTTGTGATAAATTTTGTACTTATTGCATTGTTCCTTTTACTCGAGGTCGGGAACGGAGCCGGAAGATGGAAAATATTTTACAAGAAGTCCAAGAATTAAAAGATTCTGGTTATCAAGAAGTAACTTTATTAGGTCAAAATGTTAATGCTTATGGTAATGATTTGGCTTTGGGTTATAATTTTGCTACGCTTCTAGAGGAGGTCGCCAAAATCGGCATTCCGCGCATTCGTTTTGTGACGAGTCATCCTTGGAATTTTACTGATGAAATGATTGATGTCATTGCAAAATATGATAATATTATGCCTTATGTTCATTTGCCTATTCAATCGGGTAGTGATAATATTTTAAAGAAAATGAATCGCCGATATACTATTGAAGAATATAAAACATTATTTAATAAAATCAAAAGTAAAGTTAAAAATGTGGCAATTACGACTGATATTATTGTGGGATTTCCTAATGAAACAGATGAAGATTTTAATAAAACTTTAGATATTGTTAAATATTGTGAATTTGATAATGCTTTTACTTTTATATATTCTCCTCGGGTAGGTACCGCCGCGGCCCGAATGCCCGATAAAGTATCTTTTGAAACGAAACAGGCCCGGTTAAAAAAATTAAATGAATTAGTTAATAGTTATTCACTTAAAAGTAATCAAAAATTATTGGGTAAAACTGTGAAGGTTTTAGTTACGGGACCAAGTGAAAAAGGTTCTAATAAAGTATGTGGTTATACTGATACTATGAAATTAGTTAATATTGTGGGTAGTCAAGATTTAATTGGCCAAATAGTTGATGTTGAAATCACGGCGGCCAAAAGTTTTAGTTTAGATGGAAAAGTTAGTTTGTAGCTAACTTTTTTAGTTTAATAATTATAGAAAATAGTATTTTAAAGTTAATATCAGGTGTCTTTATTTTAAAAGGCTCTCAAGTTCATTACTATCATTTTATTTCTCCTTATCATTATGATAGTAGTTATAAAAAAATGACACTTATTCTAGCGAATGAGTGCCTAACACAATATAGTGGGTAGACATTCAACTGACGAAACTGAATGTTCCCTTTTTTATTTTATGCAATTTTTCTTGCTACATACATAATATCATAATATGTTCTTTTCGACAAGTTCATTCATTTTATTGAAAAATTTCATATTTGTACGTAATACTTGTAAAAAATTGTCAAAAAAGATTAAATTATTCAAAATAATATGGTACAATAGTAATTAGAATAGAGTCAGTATATAGGTAGTGGCTTTAATGTAAGGAGGTGGGTTAATGGCAAATTTAAATGTTGATTGGACGGCTGTGTCAACGTTAAGCAAAAATATTGCTAGTTCAGCTGAAGAATTTAACGGTTATCTTTCAAAAGTAAAAGCAGACAATGAAAATTTAAAAACTTTTTGGCAAGGTGCTGATGCAGATCAATATACTGGAAAAATAACTGAACAAGCAAAAGTGATGGATGATTTATATCAAACATTAGTGAATGTATGCAAATATTTAGACCAAGTAGGTGCTGCATACCAAGAAACAATGCAAGCAAATAGAGATGCAATAAATAGATAGGAGGAAAAAATGGATTTTTCAAAATTATCATATAGTGATATAGAAAGTATTGCTGGTGATTTAGATAATCAAGCTAATAATATGGCTACGGTTTTAGAAAGAGTAAAAAGTTATTTTCAAACTGTTGGTGATGGTAGTTCTGTTTGGAGTGGCGATGCTGCCAATCATGCGCGCGAAGAATTTGATACTTTAAGTAGTCAATTTCATTTATTTAATGAAGCAGTAACTTCATGTGCTAGTTACCTAAGACAAATGGTTGCTAATTATCAAGCTGTTGATACTGCGGCAAAATCAAATATTGATTTTTAATAAGTTCCCTTTTGGGGGACTTTTGTCCTATGAACATTTATTTAGGGTAAGTGTTTATAGGAGAAAGGTTGAAATATGAATATAAGTGTAAATACTAGTGAAATTATGGCAACTACTAAAAAGGTTAGTTCGGAATTAGCTGACCTGGAGGCTAATTATAAAAACTTAATCAGTTTAGTAGAAATGATGAAATCAGCCTGGGGTGGAGAAGATTCAGCTCAATTTAATAATGCGATGAATACAGTTATTGTTCCCAATTTACAACAAATTGGAGATGTAATAAAGGCCTATAATCAAAATTTAACAATTATTGCCAACTCTTATAATGATTTGGATGAAACCTTTGCTAGTAAAAGCATCGAGGTGTAGTTATGAATATATCATTTGATAATTTCCGGGATTTATCTAACGAAATGAATGCTGTTATTGAAAAAATTAAAAATAATTTTGATAATGTGCAAAATGCTTATAAATATTTAATTAATAATGGCAATTGGAATAGCCAGGCAGCAGACCAATTTAATGGAAATATAGATCAATTAGCAAATAATTTTAATACGTCATACTCGGAATTAAAATCCTGTATCCAATATTTAAATGCCATTGATGCACGGTACCAAAGTTTAGAAAATCAATTAATCGCTGGTTTCCCAGGAGGCTTTAGTAATAATGGCCAATTATAAAAATATTAATGTGTCTAATATGAGAACGGCATTAAATGCACTTAAAAAAAATCTAGATTCTTCTAAACTTAAAGGGGAAATGTCAAGTTTAGCAAGTAATAGCGTTTGGGAAGCCAGTGCTAAACGCAATTTAATAGATGCTTTAAATAAACAACTTGATAAAAACTATCAAAATGTTAAAGATAAAATCGACAAATATTTAAATGTCTGTACTTATATAGAAAAATGGCAAGAATTGAATAGTGAAAATAAAAAATATGAACAGCAAATGAACTCGGCGAAGGATAAAATTTATTATTGGACCACTGATTATAAAACAAATGCCGATGGCGAAAAAGAAAAATATACTTATCAAGCATACAGTTCATTTTGGGACAATAAATATAATGAATATCGACGTTTAATCGCTGATAATAAAAAAGATATGAAAAATTATGAAAGCAAAATAGAAAATAATTTATAAAAAGGAGGTGTACCCATGGCAAATTACCGAATCAATACGGCGAGATTAAAATCTGCCGAATCTGTAGTTAAGGAAGAAAAGGCTAAATGTCAAACAGCTCAAAATAATTTAACCTCGAGTTTAAATGGTAATAATGTAGCGCAAAAAATGAGCACTAATTTGTCATCCTTAATGACCACAATTGATAATGGGTACACTTCAATTGTAAAATGGATGGATAGTTATATAACAAATACTGAAAGTTTAGAAAATTATTTCTCGGGGAAAAGTGGATTAGGCTTAATTCAAGAAAGTACTATTAGTGTTGCAGCATCTAAATTTAATTTTGATCAAAAAATCACGATTAATCCTTATGGAGTATTTAGTACTATTGCGGATTATTTACTTAGGGATAGCATGCTTAATTCTTCTAATTTAATGAAAAACTTAACTAGAGATAATTTTATAAATATGGGTCAACAATACTATCAAATGCTTAGAGCAAATTCACCTTTTACTGAGGATGAGTTAAATTTACTGATGACAGGTCAAGCAACTTATGCTGATTTAATGAATAAAATAATGCAAGATCCGGTAAGAAGATCGCAATTTTATGAAAAAAATTATTTACAACAATTAGGATTAAATTTTAATTCTTTATCCGAATATAATGATTATATTGATTCCTTAAAATCTAATATAGATGAATTGGAAAAAGAATATAATAATACCCAAACTGGGGTTTCGTTAATAATAACAATTTTAATTAACCAAATGCGTTCGGGCAGAAGTTATAAGAGTAATTCCCCTCTAATGTGGCAATATACTGATAAAAATGGTAAAACCAATTATGTTACGTATCAAACAGTAATAACTGCAGATGCTAAAAATATTAAACAATTAACTTTTAATGATTTAGATTCTTTATATGCGGATAATAATTTGTACCAAGATTTTAAAGCAGCATTTTATGTAGAAAGAAAAACTTTATTTGGTAGCAGTTCTTCTTATATTTGGACTAATAATAGTACCCAACAAAAATTTTTACAAAATTTAGAAGAAGTTAGAGCCCAAGAACAAATAAAAGCCGCTGAATTAGAAGAGAAATTAAATTCTTTACGAAAAGAATATTATTCATCTATAAGTGCTAGAGATCAAATTCAGTATCAAATAAATAATATTGATAAATATACTTCTTGTGACGATTTTATGATTAAAAATGGGCAAACGGCAGCAAGCATGCAAGCAGTTGATATATTAATAACTAATTTTATAAATAGTAGTCAAGTGGATGATGTTTCTGGAGAACGTTATATCACTATTAGTTTAAAAAACAAGGAAGCATTAGGAACAATGATTTTTGCTTATTTAAATAATAATGAAAAAGTTCGTAGTGATGGTGATTTTTTTTATGTTAATGGAATTAAAGTTGAAAGTTTTGATTTTACTTCGATAAATAGTGTTAAGTGGAAAAATTTTATGACCGCTGAAGAATTACAAGTTTACAATTATATTTATAATACGCAGGGTGGAGAAGCCGCATATAATTGGTTAAATGATATTTCGGATAATTTAGATAGTCGCTATATTGAGTATAAGCAAAAACAAGATAGTCAATGGGCAGTTGATAATCAATGGCTTGCTTCAGTTGCCTCAGTCTTTAAATCCCCTATAGAAGGTATCGCGGCTTTTGCTAATTCACTTAAGGCATATGTTACAGGTCAAGATATTCAAAGAAGCAATGTATATATGAGTTCAGATGTTTGGCGGGGAGCAGTGGGCAACGACATTTTAGCAAATCATGGTAAAGTTTGGGCCTTTGTTTATAATACTGGTATGAGTATGGCCGATAGTGTGCTTTTAATTGGGACTAATTTAGCCACAGGGGGAACAATGTCTAGTGTTTTAAGTGTCGGCATGATGGGGTCTAGGGTTTATGGCACTTCCCTTAATGATGCACTAGATCGCGGTCTTAGTGATGGCCAAGCGATAATTTATGCGCTTGGTAGTGCGGCAGCCGAATCTGTAATGGAAGAAAAATCTTTATCGCATTTATTAAATTTAGGTTCTGCTTCCGAAGAATTTGGCAAGAAATTGTCTACTTATCTGGCTACTAAAACAAATAGTGTAACGCAAAACAAGGCCTTAACAGCGATTGGCACCATGCTTTATTCCGCCACAAGTCAAGCATTTATGGAAGCAGACGAAGAATTTTGCACTGAAATTGTTGACTTTGTATTGGATCAATGCGTTTCCGGTGATTTAAGCGCTTATAATTTATCGATTCAAAATTATTTACAACAAGGTTATAATCAAGCGGATGCTTTACTTCTGGCTAATCAAGAATTTGCTAGTCAGCTTGTTCAATCTTGGATAGGTGGTTTTGCTTCCGGTTTTTGTTTTGGGGGATTAGAAGGATCTTTTAAGGGATATAATTATTCGCGTTATGCTATTAGCCATGATATGGCACTAGAAATAGTGGAAAAAGCCAATCAAGCTAATGTTCAAAATAATCAAAGAATTGATTGGCAAAATATTGATATCGTGGACTTGTATTATAAAGCCCATCCTGGTCAAGCAATGGTATTAGTTAGTGAGGCCAGCGAAGTAGATGCTATCGACTTAAATAAAAACAATACTTCCAACGTTGCTGAAAGATTGGAACTTGCCAATTATCTTTTAGAGCAAGGAATTAAACCACGGATTGAAATAGAATCAGTGGCAGAATTAGATACTATTAAGGCCAATAAATCTAAGATAGATCAAGAAACCAGATTTTATATTCCCTCTTTAAATCGAACATATAATTTAGAGCAATTAATGAACTTGGATTTGAACACAGGACAAACAGAAAGTAATCGTCAAGCAAATAATCAACAACCATCTAATTCTGATATAAACTCAGGTTACAATTCGACATTACAAGATAACATAGCAATGGCTAATATAAGAGCCGAAAGTGGTATGTTTACGGGAATTAATATTAATTCCATAAGCGAAATTACCTCAGATATAATTAAAGAAATAAGCGACCCAACATTAGTTTATTTTGTTTTAGGAAATGAAACAATATATGTAGCAAATAATATTGATCAGGTAAGAAACATCAATGATAATCAAGCCAAATTTTTAAATCCCCAAGATATGCAATTATATACCGCTAGTCAGATGATTGATATTTTAAACGGAAATGAAATTTTAGAACAGACATCATCTGTTCAAAATAATGAAAATAATAGCGAGGTTAAGCTAAAATCTTTAAAAGAGCAAATAAAAGAGGCAAATATGTCAGGAGATTATGTGGCTATAAAAATTCCTGATGTTACCGTTTTAAATAATAATGCTTTGTTTGAAATTGAAGATTGTACATATACTTATTTTTGTTTTACAAATCAAAATGGCGAAACCTATAATGTATTTGCCCCAAATACTTATGAATACTTAGTTTCACTTAAAGATGAAATTAGTAAACCGTTAAAAGCTGAAAAAATTTGGGAAGCAAATAAATATAAGGTTGATTCTGAACATACATTGTTTTATGATTTTGTAACGCAACAGGTTTATAATTTTGAGCAAATGGAATCTTTGATGTTAAAATATAATAATCAAGCATTTAGTATTTTCGAAGAAACACTAAATAAAATAAGAACAAATTCTACAGACCAAGTATTAATAAATTTTGCTGAAAAATTTATTAATATTGAAGAATTAACTCCATCATGGTCAATAATTTATGATGCTTTAGGAGGAAGTTTTGTTAATAGAAATGATAATATAGTTCATTTAGATTTTAATACATTTTCTAATACTAAAAGAGTGGAAACTTTTTTACATGAGGTAAGTCATTCTATTCATAATGCTGTTAATAGTGCTAGAGTTCCTAAAAATTATACTGTGATGTTGGCAAAGGCTATAGATCATATAAAAAATAATTCTGATTTGCTTCAAAAATTTGGCAACAAATCAATTAAATTTAGAAAACGCTTAAAGCGATTGGCAGAAATAAAATTTAATCAAGAAAATGCCATTAAAATAAAAGAAAAAATATTTAGTGAAGATCATCGTAATAAGGTAAAAAGCATATTAGGAGTAGATAGTGTATATAGCGAAAGTGAAATTAATGATTTATTAAATCAGGAATATGAGCAAATTAGAAAAAAAATTACCTTTGAAATATATGATGATTATATGCGAAATAGGGAAGCATCATTTACTATTATAAATGGTATTTTAGCGGATATCTTAGGTATTGGTGATCATGGTTCATTAACTTATATTGATGAAGAAGGACAATTTATTGAACTTTCGGAATCTCTAATATATAGTCATGATGAGAATTATGTAAAAAGAAAGTTGTTTATTGAATCATCTTTTCATGAATTAATGGCCGAATATGGTTCAGGTTTATTATTAGATGCCCAAACTGGCACTAATGAATTTTCAAAAATGTTTATTGATATTTTTGGCCAAGATTTTTACGATTTTATTAATGGTTTTTATCATGAAACATTATCTTGTTTAACAAATCGTACGGAACATAATTTTGAATCTTTAACAACTGATGAAAGTATTATCTTGGGAATTTATCTAAAAAGCTTTGGTAACGTGATGAATACAAATATTCCAAATGTTAATGACATTAAATCCGTAACATTAAATTATAATAATGTTAAAATAAACGACGGGAACTATGATATTATTGATTTAGCCAATAAGGTAATGGATTTATCTACCAAAATTGAAACAGTAGTTGATGGTCGAAATATGACTGACGAGCAAATAAATGAATTATTTAATAAATTAATTAAAAAATCTAGTTATTCGGATTTAAATTTAAATAACATTAAAATATTGCTAAGTAATGGCGAATATTATACCTTTAATAATATTGTTTTAAATGAAAATAATTGTAGAATGGATGATTACTTCGATACAAAAAATAAACTTATAAAATTAACTAAAAATAGTTTGGTTACTATTGATTTGTCTAAATTGAATGATTTAGAAATAGAAAATTTCTTGAGAAAAATAATTTTATCCTATAATGGTAATGAAATAAATTATGATAATATTAAGATATTAACAAATGATGGCACTTATAAAAGCTTTATAATAAATTTAAATCAAAATAGCGTTGACTTATATTATTCTAAGAAAAATTATAATTTTTATGATTTAATAGATAAACTGAAAAAAATTACTGGATTAACTGATGTTATAGTTGATTATACAATATTTGATTTTGAAGCCCTTACAGTTTTTAAAAATAAAATTTTAAATGAACCGGATATAAATTTAAATAATTTAAAAATTAAAATTAAGGCAAATGATATAGAATATACAATTGATTATGCAACTTTGGAAAAGTATTTGAATAGTAATGGTGATATTACTGTATTAACTAATGCTAATGAGAATGTTATCTAGATAAATAAAATAATTCATGTAGCGTTATAGAGGAGTTTTAAATATTGGCGATTTAATGTAAGTTTGTATATTTGATGAAAAAAATAAGTTTATTTGAAAGTGATTAATTTTAAAAATCATTGTATACTATTAAGTGAAGTATAGTATAAAGTAAGATTATAGGAGGTTAATAATGAATATAGACGATAAAAATATTGAGAAATATTTAAATATGGATGAAAGCGACATTATTTTGATTTATTCGGAAATCGCTTATCAAAAAATGATGTTAAAAAAATATGATTTTCCTGATATTTCTAATGATCAAATAAGAGAAATAATTTATCCTAGTTCATGGCGATATACTAATGATGATGTTAAAATTGAGGCCTTAAAAGAAGCGATTGAAAATAAAGTAAGTCTTATGGAAACGGAAGCAATAAATAAACATTTAAAAAGTTTGTAGGTGTAAAGATGAAAAATAAATATTTAGTAACTATTATGGTTCCTGAAATTGAGATGGAATTTGAGGTATATATTCCAAATAATAAAAAGGTGGGAACAATTAAACAAAGTATTTTAAAATGTATTTTGGAATTATCTGGGGGTGTATATAATCGCACTAACGAAAATGTCCGGATGTTCGATCGCACCACGGGAATTGATTATGTTAATGATAGTTTAGTTAAAGATTCCGGAATTAGAAATGGTTCAAGAATAATAATTATGTAAGGAGTAAAAAGGATGAGGGTATCAATAATAAAACGAAAAAAAATAAAAAATATGATTCTGCCTAGTACTATTGTCGGTAACTATTGGATTAGTGATACGGATTCTAATGGAATAATGCGGAATTTAATTTCGATTGAAGCCGATAATAACAAATGGAAACTAATTAGTAATAAAGAAGTTTATATTAAAAATGGGGATTCTAATTTACCTTATATATTTTTAGAACCCAATCATTTTTATGTAATTCGCAATGATGCCGAACAAAATGATATCCTTATTTATTGTTCTAATGATTTAAATGAATATTTATATTATGATATAACTGCTGAATTAGATAACGGGATTACAATTGGGGGTACCGAAGATAATTTTATTTGTTATCAAGGCTTAAATAGCTTATTTACTATTAAAAGAGAAAATAATCAAATTTTTATTAGTGCTTATGACGATGACAGCAGTGTTTATGTTAACGATGTCCGCGTTAATAAAGTAAAAGAATTAAATTTTGGCGATATTATTTTTATCAGTGGATTAAAGATTGTTTTATTAGCGGAACAAGGTCATACTAAGTTGACAGTTTATTTATGCTTAGAAAGAAAAGAAACCGTTACGATTAAAAAAATTCCGATTACGCGATTGAAACCCGAAAATATTGAATTTAACGAAAGTTCTGAGGAATTTGAATATCCCTTATATGATGAAAAAGAATATTTTCATAAAAAACCACGTTTTATTTCTAATATCAAGCCATTAGAATTTAATGTTGATGCTCCTCCGGCGAAAAGTGATGAAGGGAATAGTTCCTTTTTATTGACCATAGGTCCAATGATTACCATGTCGATGACCTCATTGGTTTCAGGTTATACGGCGATTAGTGGCTTAATGAGTGGGGAAACAACGATTCAAAGGGCCTTACCATCTTTAATTATCTGTGGGGCTATGTTTGCTAGTATTTTTATCTGGCCACTTTTTACAAGAATGTATGAAAAAAGGGCACGGGCTAAAAATGAAGCAAAAAGGCAAGAAAAATATCATGCGTATATTGAAGAAAAGAAAAAAATGATCGCGGATGCAATTGTGGAACAATCACGCATATTAAAACAAAATTTGCCTTCAACCAAAGAAACCGCGGAAATCATTTTAAATAAATACGTCACTTTATGGCAAAGAAGAATCGAGGATAGTGATTATTTAAAAGTTAATTTAGGAATTGGTTCCTGTCCGATGGCAATTAATATCAAATATCCTGAAGATCATTTTTCAATGGTGGAAGATAATTTAAAAGAAATGGTTTCTAATTTAGGAAATGAACCTAAAACATTAATAGACGTTCCCATTGCGTTTTCCTTTGTAGAAAATTATATCAGTGGCTTAGTAGGAGAAGAGCAATTAAGTGGGGAATATATGCGGCGGATTTTAACCCAAATATTGGCCTTTCATAGTTACGATGATTTAAAAATAATTATTTTTACCGATGAAGAAAATGAATATCAATGGAAATTTTTAAAAAGTATTCCGCATTTATATACCAATGATAAAAGTTTAAGATTTTTTGCAACTAATAATGATGAATATAAAGAAATTTGCTACTATTTAGATCAAGTATATAATTTCAGAAAAGAAAATGCGGATAAAGGAGAGAATAATTTAGAAAATATTGATCAAACTTTTTTAATTATTACGGATAGTTTTAAAAAGATTCGTGATTTTGATATTATAAAATCAATTTTAGATAATAAAAAATATCTGGGATTCAGTTTATTTATCCTTGATCAAAAGGTAACTAATTTACCAGATCAAGTAAATAATTTTATTGAACTTAATGGAACCGAAGGATCTTTATGTAATAATAGTAATATTGAAAATAAAATTAATTTTAAATTGGAACTTGATGGCGTAATTAATTACGAGGCCATAAGTAGAACATTAGCCAATATTCCAATTGAATTTAGTAATAATGACGAAGGCCAATTACCTAATAAATTGGGCTTTTTGGAAATGTATGATGTTGGTAAAATTGAACAATTAAATGCCCCTCTTAGATGGCAAAATAGTAATCCAATGCTCAATTTATCAGTACCCGTGGGGGTTGGTAAAAATGGCGAAAAAATTAACATTGATTTACATGAAAAATATCATGGACCCCATGGTTTAATCGCGGGGATGACTGGTTCTGGGAAAAGTGAATTCATTATAACTTATATCTTATCCATGGCGATTAATTTCCATCCTTACGAGGTACAATTTATCTTAATTGATTATAAAGGTGGGGGCTTAGCTGGGGCTTTCGAAAATAATAGTACAGGTTTAAAATTACCCCATTTAGTGGGAACTATTACCAATTTAGATGCTAATGAAATAAAACGGAGTTTAGCAAGTATCGAAAGTGAATTAAAACGCCGGCAAGCGCTATTTAATAAAGCCCGCGAAGTATCTGGCGAAAGCACAATTGATATTTATAAATATCAAAAAATGTATCGGGAAAAAATTGTTGATGAACCAATGTCGCATTTATTTATAATTAGTGATGAATTCGCTGAACTTAAAAATCAACAACCAGAATTTATGGATCAATTAATTTCGACAGCACGGATTGGTCGGAGTTTGGGGGTTCATTTAATTTTAGCCACCCAAAAACCAAGTGGGGTTGTCGATCCCCAAATTTGGAGTAATACCAGATTTCGCATTTGCTTAAAAGTTCAAGATAAAGCCGATTCTAATGAAATAATTAAAAGCCCTGATGCGGCTTATTTAAAACAAACCGGTCGCTTTTATTTCCAAGTGGGGTTTAATGAGGTTTTTGTTTTAGGCCAAGCGGCTTGGGCAGGGGAAAACTATATTCCTACCGAAAAAGTAAATAAAGTTTTAGATACCTCAATTAATTTTATTAATAATATTGGCTATCCAATTAAAACGATGGAAACTAGAGAAAAAAAGGAACAATTAACACCTAATCAAGGGGAAGAATTAATAAATATTGTTAAATATTTGGGAGATTTGGCTAAGGCCCAAAATATTAAATGTCGGCCTTTGTGGTTGGCTAAAATGCCAGAGGTAATAAAGATTACGGATTTGGCCACCAAATACAATTATCAAAAAGAAAATTTTGTTCTTAATCCTATTATTGGGGAGTATGATGTGCCAAGTCGGCAAGAACAAAAACTTTTAACTTTACCTTTAACGGAAGAAGGAAATGCTTTAATATATGGAGCCACGGGTAGTGGTAAAGAAAATTTCCTTACAACTTTGCTATATTCTACGATGTTATATCATGATGCTCAAGAAGTTAATTTTTACATCATTGACTTTGGTGCAGAAACGCTAAAAATGTTTAAAGATAGTCCTTTAATAGGGGATATTTTAACTAGTTCTGATGAAGAAAAAATCAATAATTTATTTAAAATGTTAGATCAAATAATTAATGAACGAAAAATTCTTTTCGCGGACTATAATGGCAATATTTCCACCTATTGTAAAAACAGTGGTCAAACGGTACCAAACATTGTGGTTATTTTAAATAATTATGAAGCATTTCAAGAAACTTATGATGATTTAGAAGAAAAATTAAATATTTTAACCCGTGATTGTACGAAATATGGTATTTACTTTGTTATTACCGTAAATACTCCAAATGGCCTACGTTTTAAATTAAAACAAAATTTTGCATTAATATATGCTCTACAACAAAACAATGAAGATGATTTTATATCCATCTTAGGTAACGTTCATAAAAATTATCCTTCTAAAATCTTTGGTCGCGGATTAGTTAAAATTGATGATATTTATGAATTTCAAACGGCCTTAGTAAATGAAACCGAAAATATACGTGAAGAGGTTAAAAATAAATGCTTAGAATGGCAAAAAAATGCTTCTGTAAAGGCCAGATCAATTCCGATTTTACCGGAAAAAGTAGGTTATGAAGATATCGCTTCTATGTATAATCAAAATAATGAAATAATAATCGGAATTGATAAAAATGATTTAATTCCGGTTGGTTACGATTTTGCGAAAAATTATGCGACATTAATTTCTGGTTTGGATATTACGAATATAGATCAATTTTTAAATCCGTTGATTAATCAAATCATTGCTTTACAAAAAGAAAATTTATATGTTTTAAATGCTGCGGATATTAACATTGATGAACGATATCGCCAATTTTATCAATATTATGATAATGATTTTAATGCTGTTTTTACGCAAATATTAGATTTTTTAACTAATAAAAAGGAAGAATTTCAACAAAATAATTATGCTAAAGATACTTTTGCTAATATTAAACCATTATCCCTTCTTATTATCGGTTTAGAAGAGTTTAAGAGAAAACTATCGGAAGAAAATAAAAATAAATTTAATGATTTTTTAACCCTAGGTAAAGATTTAAATTTAATTAATTTTGTTTTGATTGATAGCATCGATAACATTAAAAAAGTGGAATTTGAACCATGGTATAAAGAAATAATTAATAATACTAATGGAATATGGTTAGGTAATGGCATTGAAGATCAATTTACGATTAAAGTTAGTCAAAGAATTGAAGAAATGCATGAAGAAGTACCATATAATTTCTGCTTTGTCATTAAACGGGGTAAAGCCGAATATGTTAAATATGTTGAATCCTTTGATCTAAATATTAAGTAGCTTAAAGCAAATAAAAAACTCGAATTATTAAAATCCGAGTTTTGTTTTTTATTGGTAGCGACGGGGAGATTCGAACTCTCGACCTGCCGGGTATGAACCGGATGCTCTAGCCAACTGAGCTACATCGCCATCAGCAAAATTATCATAACAAAAAATTAATCTTTTGGCAATAGTTTTGTGAAAATAACTTGTTTGCCCCTTTTTTTTATGCTATTATTTAGTTGGGTGGATTGGAAATGGAAAAAAATAAAAAAATTATAATAATTGTTATATGTCTTGTTCTTTTAATTGCCGGGGGATGTGGGTTGTATTTTTATCTAAATCGCGAAGAAAGTGCTAAACCCAGTGCAGATGCTTTAAAATTTGTGCAAGAATATGAAAGCTATAATGGCCAAAAAACAAGTGCCGGGAAGGATTATTTAAATTTAGATTTAATTGAAGATAATCCTATTGTCTATAAAAGTGATGCCGAAATTGTGGATATTATGAAGAAAGAAACGGCTTTAATCTATTTTGGTTGGCCAACTTGTCCTTGGTGCCGAAATACGGTTGGACCCCTTTTAGAAATGGCGCAAGAAAATCATGTGGAAAAAATCTATTATGTTAATATTTTAGATATTCGGGATTCCTACAAAGTGGAAAATAAAAAAGCCGTTGTTGATCAAAAAGGTACTGATGCCTATTATGAAATTTTAAAATTTTTAGATCAAGAACTTAGTGATTTTAAAGTAACAGATGAAAAAGGTAAGGAATATGCTACAGGAGTAAAAAGATTATATGCTCCAACGGTTATTGCTGTTGCGGATGGGACCCTTAAAGATATCCATGTTGGAACGGTGGAATCTCAAGAAGATCCTTATGTTCCTTTAACTAAAACGGAACAAAAAGAATTAATTAATATCTTTAAAAATATGTACCAAAAAATCGATAATGGTGTTTGTTCTAGCGAAGGTTGCTAGAACTTTTTTTATCTTGAGCAAAACATAGAATTATAGTATAATTGCTATAGAGAATGATTGGGGATGAAATCATGCGGAAAAAGAAGGACCAAGTTGTTATTAAGGATGAAGAATTAACACCGACTGTTTTATTTACCATTAAAGAAAAAAAAGGTGGTCTTCTTTGGGTAGCTTTACTTTTTGCTCTCTTTATTGGTTTAGTTTATTTTTTACCGGATTTAAGTGATATGTATCAACAATACAAAAATAAAAATAAACCAAGCCTTCCCCTTGTGAATCAATCCGGAGATAATACTCCAGATGAAGAAGAACAAGTTGAAGTTGAAGAACGAGTAAAATATCCTTATGCTGCCGATTTAAAAATTGAAACCGATGATTTTGTTATGGATAGTTTCAATTTGGCTAATAACACATTAACTTTTAGTTTGACAAATAAAAAAGATTCGGTTGTTGATTTACGGAATCAAAATTATTTTTTAAGTATTTATCAAAGTGAAGGTAAAGGCGATTCTTTAGTTAAACGTTTGAAAATTGCCGAAGATTCTTTTGATCTTAATGAAACAAAAAGTTATAGTTATCCGGTTAATAGTACGAGTATTAGTTATTTTTATTTAGATAAGTTAGAAGAAAGTGCGTATCCTGAGTTTACATTAACCAAAACGGAAGATGGTATTGCGACTTTAACTTGTACGAAAGATAATAGTACGCTTACTTATACCTTTAATAATGATAATTTAAATACGATTCGGGAAATTGTTCGAGGCGATATTAATGCGACTAATTATCAAAGCGATTTAGCCAGTTTTCAAACAAAATCAACAAATTATAATTTAGTAAATGGTGTTAGTTCCACATTTAGTAGTAGTGATACGGGCTTTATTTATTCCGTTACCATTGATTTAACTAAGGCAAATATAAGAAGTTTAGATGATATAAGATTCTATAGTCAAGATACCAAAGCCAATGTAGTCAAATTTGAAATGGAAGGCAGAAATTATACTTGTAGTTAGGGTGAAAAAATGAATTTACAGATAAATGATTTTGAAGGGCCATTAGATTTATTACTCCATTTAGTTCGGACAGCCAAAATGGATATCTATGAAATCGATACAACTTATATTATTGATCAGTATTTAGAATTTATTAATTCTTTAGATAAAAATGATTTAGATAATGCTAGTGAATATTTAGTAATGGCCGCGGAATTAATTCATTTAAAAAGTCGGGTTTTGCTTAATTTAGATAACGAAACTGATGAAGATAGTACATATACGATTAATAGTGAAGAAGATTTAAAAAATAAATTATTAGAATACGAACGGTATAAAAATGTCACCACTTTATTCAAAGAATTAGAAGAAAATAGAAGCGAGTATTATACGAAGGTACCGGAATCCATTCGGGAATATATGGATGAAGAACAAGATTCTTTTGAACGCCAAGATCCTGACATTTTAGCAAATATCTTATTAGAATTGCAAAAAAGATTGACGTATCAAAAGCCCTTAAATACTAAAATTATGCATCGAGAAATTAGTGTTGAAGAGCGAACCACTTATGTTCGGGACTTTTTAGATCATCGGCAAAAAGCCAAATTTTGGGATTTTTTTGAAGATTATTCCAAAGAGGTAGTCGTGGCGACCTTTTTAGCCATTTTGAATATGTGTAAAAATCAAGAAATTGTTTTAAAACAACCCAAGAACTTTGCGGATATATTAATTGAGAAGGTGAAACATGAATAAAAAAGCAATATTAGAAGGACTTTTATTTGTCGTTGGTGATGAGGGCATAACTTTAGAAGAAATCGGGGAAGTTTTAGCGTTAAAAAAAGCCGAGGTTCAAAAATTATTAAAGGAATTACAAGATGAATATAGTAAAGAAAGTCATGGAATTCAGATTAGTTTACTGGGTGGTTCTTTTAAAATGACGACGAAAAAGGAACATAAAGAATTTTACCAAAAATTAATGGTAACGCATAAAAGTAATATTTTAAGTCAAGCGGCTTTAGAAACTTTGGCAATTATTGCTTATAATCAACCCATAACTCGAGCCGAGGTTGACGAACTTAGGGGTATTGCTTCGGTTAATATGATCCGTAAACTGGTGGCTAAAGATTTAATTAAAGTAAGTGGCAAAAGTAGTTTGCCAGGAAAACCCAATCTTTATCGAACAACACCATTATTTTTAGATTATTTTGGGTTAAATAGTTTGGATGATCTCCCAACTTTAGATTTACTCCAAAAAGAAGAGGAAAACCAAGAAACGGATTTGTTTAGTTCTAATTATAAAGAATTGTAAGTAATAAGAAAAATTAAATATTAGGAGAAAAGGTAAAAGGTGTTTTAGATGAAAAAGAGTCGAATATTATTACTAATATTTATAGGATTTATTTTATTAACAGGTTGTGCAAACAATAATAAAAAATCTTCTTCGGATAGTAATCAAAATATTCCTAAAAAAGAATTATATAAAATAAATATTGACGAATACCCTTATGATACTTCTTTAATTTTCAGTGAATATTTTAATTACACTAGTTCTGATGACCTTAGAGTATATGTTAATTTTCTAGTTTCACTTTCTAAAGATTCGACGTGCAGTTATGAAGAAGTGTGGAAAACATCGGCCTTTACCCAAACTAATTTATCAGGCAGTAATTGTAAATATTCTATTAATGATAAAAACGTAACAATAACTTTAAATCTAAAAAAAATAAAAGAATATAAGAACGCTGATTGGTCATCGACAGATTATGAAGATAGAGTTATAAACGGCAAATTTAACGAAGATTATACAACTTTAACTTTTGATTTAGCAGATATATATGATGCCAAAAAAGAATTTACGTTACAAAATACTTTACATAAACGATTTGTAGATAATAATTTCGAATATGTTTTATATAATCCCGAATATATTGGCGATAATGGATTATATGATGAAACTGGTCAAAAGTTATATGAAGAAGAACGGTATAATGAAGAAACTCATGAATATGAGAATATAAAACCCCAATTGGATTTAACAAAATACGAGATAAAAGAATATTCAAATTTAAGTGTTGCCGAGAAAAAAGCGTTATTGGAAGGCGAATTTGGCCGTGAAAAAGTAAAAGTATACATTTTTAAAGCCGAAGGATGTCCTCATTGTGAAAACCAATTTCAATATTTAAAAGAATTGGATAGTTATAATAAGAAATTTGAAATTATTGAAAAGGAACTCTATACCGATACTAAATATTGGGTTCATGGAAAAGATTATAATTTGGCTATGAAAATATCCGTTGCTCTTAATCAAGCGGGACTTTCTAATTTCGATATTCGCGGAGTACCGGCTATAATTATCAGCGATTTATATGCTTCAACGGGGTATAATGATAATCTTGAATCTATTATTAATGATGCTTATGTGAAAGGAGATAAGGATATTGTTGGGTGTATAGAATCTGGTAAAGAAAATTGTTTAGATAACAAATAATAAAGAAAGCGTATTTAAAAAGCATAATTTAAAAAAGCGTTGAATCAATCTAAAGTGCACAATTAAGTGCAATAGGAAGAAAAAAGTGCAATTTTAAAAGA
>CANRAJ010000013.1 GCA_947628545.1 uncultured Bacilli bacterium
ATTTATTAAAAAAATTCATAATTGATATAAATAATTATATTTTTTGAAAAATAATCATAAAAAAACCTAAACTCAAACACATTTTAAGTTGATTTTTCCTATAAACTATAATATAATTATAATGCATTTTGAAAAAATGCGCCCATAGCTCAATTGGATTAGAGCGCTAGACTACGGATCTAGAGGTTGGGGGTTCGAATCCCTTTGGGCGTACCAATTAAGGTTTTCGGGAAGTAGCACAATTTGGTAGTGCACTAGATTTGGGATCTAGGGGTCGCAGGTTCAAATCCTGTCTTCCCGACCATTTGTTAATTTAAAAAAGCACTTTATGGTGCTTTTTTTCGTTTTAATCAAGTTCGCGGAAAGATTTAACTATCTTACCTGTTGTCGCTTCAACATAATATTCGTATTCGTAATGTTGATATTTAAAATCTAAATCATAAACGGTTTTCCCAAACTTATAATCGAGTTCAATATCTAAATCATATATATCTTTACTTGTTAATTTTAAACTTTTTAAAACAACATTTAAGGCCTTTTGTTGGCCAATGTATTGTTCATCACCGGCATCATTTGGCGTCTTGCTAGGTACTTGATTATCTTCCATATCATCAATATTATTATCGACATTCGGATAATAATTTTCTTCATGATGATCAAAAAGTTCTTCTTTTAAGTAAAAGGCGCCAAGTAAAATAATTAAAATAACAATAACACCCACTAAAATATAGATGACTTTCCGATCATTATTGGTTTTTTTCTTCGTCATTTTCTCCCCTCCTTTTTAATCATACATTTCTTTAATGGCAATGGTGGCCGCAAGGGAACCATCACTTACCGCAGTGGTAAGTTGTCTTAGGACTTTGACCCGCGCATCACCGGCTACATAAATGCCCGGCGTGTTAGTATAAACCTCATCCTTGGCCTCAATATAGCCATTATCATTTAACGAACAGACATTAGCAAAGATTTCGTTTTTCGGTTCTTGACCAACAGCAATAAATAAAGCCGCGACATCTAAATCAAGCGTTTGGCCATCGTGTTTTTTAACCTCGATTCTTTTTAAAACATCTTCGCCCTTTAAGCCCGTGACCTCAGCATTAAAGATTAATTCCACATTTTCTTTCTTTTTTAATTCTTCCACTAATTTATTTTCCCCGCGGAAAGTATCCCGGCGATGAATTAAATAAACGTGTTTACAAATATCCGCAAGATATAAAGCATCTTCTAAAGCACTATTGCCGCCGCCGACAACAGCACAAGTTTGGTTTTTGAAAAAATTGCCATCACATGTGGCACAATAAGATACACCCTTACCCACATAATCTTGTTCCCCGACTAAATTAAGTTTCCGATTTTCGGCACCGGTGGCAATAATTACGGCTCTGGCCTTATAAGTATTATCTTGGGTTACGACTGTTTTATCTGGATTAACTTTTAAAACCGTTTCATATTTAAAGGTTGCACCTAAATCCATAACTTGGTTGTATAAAACCTCAGCATAATCGGTACCCGAGATTTCTTTAATTGCCGGATAATTTTTAACTACATTGGCTTTAATAATTTGGCCTCCATAGGCCTTGGCTTCTAATATTAAAACTTTTTTGTTGGCCCTTAAAGCATATAAAGCCGCGGTAAGCCCGGCCGGACCTGCTCCTACAATTATAATATCGTACATTTTTATTCTCCTTTTCCCCACTTTAATTTAATCTTATCATATTCCGCTTAATTGTCAACCTACCTAGATTTTAAAATACTTAATGATAAATGTGGTTCCGGCTTCATTACTTTCTACTTTAATTGTACCATTATCTTTTTCAATAATTGTTTTGGCTAAAGCCAGACCAATGCCCACACTATCACTCGACGCATTTTGCCCTTTGTAAAATCTTTTAAAAATATTAGGTAGATCATCCGGAGGGATACCAGGACCTTGATCGGTAATAATAAGTTCCCCATATGCCTTATTTTCTCTAGCCCTAAGCCTAATTTTTTTATTTTCTGGCGAATGTTCAATACAATTTTTCACAATATTAGTTAGGGCTTCCACTTGCCAGTGAAAATCTCCTTTTAATTTAATATTAGGGGCAATATCTGTTTCTAAAGTAATATTTTTTAAATCACAAATAGGTGCCACATTTTGTTTAATTTCATGTATCAGATCACTAATATTAAACTCCTCTTTTTTAAACTTAATAGTATTGGCATCAAATCGTGATAATTTTAAAATATTTTGGACTAAAAAGTTAAGATTAATTACTTCTCTTTTAATGTCATGCAAAAATGATGCTTTCGTTTTACTATCCATTTGGGGATTATCAATTAAATTATCCAACATAATTAAGATACTTGTTAAAGGGGTTTTTAATTGATGGGAGATATCTTCTAAGGCCACTTTTAATTCTTTTTTGGCTTTTTCATTTAAAGTAGCAATTTCTTTTAACATAATAGTCGTTTTATATATTTCATTTTTTAAAATTGATAATTCATCTTCACTTAAATCATCTAAAGCCAGTTTATAATTCTTTTTATTAATTTCGGCAATATATTTAGTTATTTCGCCTATTTTGTGATCTTTTTGACGATTATATTTTAAGAAAACTAAAATTAGTAACCCCCCTAAAGTTAGGGATAAAACGATGTTGCCCCAAAGGATGCCTTTTTCTTCTTGAGCATGCCTTAAAATCCAATTATCTTGTGCCGTAAGGCCATATTCTTTTAAAATAGTTAAATCAATATCAGCATTATTTAAAATATCCATGATGGTTAGTTTCGAAACATCTGGGTATTTTTTCGTTACCTCCCCAACTATGGCACTAACCTTAGCATTATAAGTTTGTTCTAATTTAGTTAAATAAAGGTAATTAAAGATGCCAATTAAAAGCAAAAAAAGAATAATCATACCACAAGCAATTTTTAAAGTCTTTTTTAATTTAATTTTATTTTTCATCTATCCGATACCCAATTCCTTTAATAGTGATAATGATATCACTATCTAATTTTTCTCTAATTCTTTTAAAATAAACGGTAATAGTATGATCATCAACATCATTCCCCGTCCATTCCCAAATTTTATCTAATATTGTAGATCTTGTTACCACTTTATTTAAATTAAGAAAAAGTAAGTTTAATAATTTTAGTTCTAACGAGGTTAAATTTATTACTTGGTTATTTTTTAAAACTATCATTTTATCTAAATCAAAACTGATATCTTGTACTTGGCAAATATTGCGTTTATTATACCGGTGCAATATTTTATCAATTCGAGCCAATAATTCTTTCGTACTAAAGGGTTTAGTTAAATAATCTTCAGCGCCCATCGTAAGACCTTCGACAATGGCATCTTCTTCATCTTGGGCGGTTAAAAAAATTGTTGGAATATTTAATGGCTTAAGCGTATTTTTATATAAAGCAAAACCATTACCATCGGGTAAAGTAACATCTAAAATAATTAAATCAACAGCGGTTTTTTCTAAAAAAGTTTGAGCACCCTTAATAGTTGTTTGATAAAAAAATTCATAATTTTGATTTTTTAAGGTGTATTCTAAGCCCTTAATAATATTAATATTGTCTTCGATTAATAGAATCTTCATAGGAATCTCCTTTTTTATATTATATAAAATTCCAGAATTAAAATAAAGAAAACGGAAGAAAAATAACTCTGGCGAGTTATTTTCTTAAATATTTTCATTCCGAATAGTTTCAATAGTATTTTGTTTACTTATTTTATGAAGCGAATATTGCATAATAACCGTAATTAATAAGTAGACGGCGATAATAGAAATGATGATGGCAAGGATTGGTAAGGAATAATATTCTTTACCATCTAAGGCCCGATAGATGATAAGGGATAAACCTATACCAATCGGAATCCCAATTAAAAGTGATTTTAGACCCATGAAAATACTTTCTAAACGAATCATCCGGTTAAATTCTTTTTTGGTCATACCAATTGATTTTAACATGGCAAATTCGCTCTTGCGTAATTCCATATTAGTTGTAATTGTATTGAAAATATTGGTAATTCCAATTAGGGAAATAACGATAATAAAACCATATAAGAATATTCCAATTAAGGTGAAGAGATTTCGCATCATTTCCGCATTTTCGGCACTATTGTTTAAATAATATTCCGTATCACCTAAAATGGTTTCGATTTTATCTTGGATTTGAGTTGGTTTAGTTGCATCTAGGTAAAGGGTGGCACTCCCGGGTTCATAATATTTATCGAAAGTAGCATCACTAATAATTATATAACTATTATAATTATTGCTAAATAAAAGATTGGGAGTTTTATCAGTTACTGCCGCGATAGTTAGCGCTATAGGATTTTCTTCCGTATTATCAACAATAACATCGCCTTTTTGGTAATTATATTCACGAAGATGGTAATTATGGGCTTCCCCTTCATCTTCGTAAGTGGTTAAAGTAATTTTATCAATTAAGATACCCATATCTTTATTTTCTTCATCTTTTAAGCCTAGACTTTTAAGATATTTTTGATATTGGTAATCACCGAGCGCTACAATATTAATATAGCCATCAAAATAATCTTGATCCTTAGGATCTTGTCCTGATTTAGTTACATACTGCGGATTATATTGGGGATTAGCAATGACAAAGGACATATTTCGTTCAATCGTATAATCGTTAATATTATCTAAGCTCGTAATTTCGGCGAATTTTTCGCGGGCTTCATCGGTATATTCCATTCGGACTTGTAAATTATAAATCATATCACTTAATTCCAATTTAACACTAGCAAAAGCCAAATTCATAAAAGACGCTAAAGCAATGAACACGGCTACCGAGACAATAATCGAAATAACCGTAGTCCGATATTTTTTCTTATTTCGTTTTAAGTTTTTATAGGAAATATCGCCACCGATACCAAAAAATTTATTAATTAATTTGCTACTTTTTAGTTTTTGTGATTTTATTTTTATATTAGCACTATTGCGAATTGATTCAATGGGTGAAACTTTCGCGGCCCTTCTGGCACTCCGGAAAGCGGATAAATAAATGGTAATAATACTTAAAATAATACTAATTATTAAGGCCCAAATATTAAAATTAAAGATTAAATTAATATTAATAGCATCTTTAAGAAAAAAGTTACTAACAATAATGAGAATAAATGAGGCCAAAACCCCAGAGGCAATTCCGAGTGGTATACCAATAAGACCTAAAATTGTTGCTTCGTAAAAGACATTCTGTCTAATTTGTTTTTTGGTAGCCCCAATACTCCGTAACATTCCGTATTGTTTAACTTTTTCCGTAATCGAAATATCAAAACTATTTTTAATGCAAAAGACCGAGGTTACAATAATAATGCCACAGACAATGGCAACCATGGCCCCTAAACTACCAATAGAGCTATCCTTTAAAGGATTAGTTTCTAAAGCAATTAAATAAGTATTAGCTCCCACTTGATAATTTAAATTAGCCATATTAGCAATAAAGTCATTATAGTTTTTAAGCGCTGATTTAGTTAAAACTAAATATAAATTAAAATGGGTACTATTTTTAAAATCCGTATAAGTAATAAATGTATAACCGGGGTTGGAATATTCTTCGACACTTGTCGGTGGCCGGGAGATTATTCCCACAATTTTAAAAGTTTCTTGCCTGCTTTCTTGGATGGTTTCACCCGGCGTAAAGGCCAAATTTTGATTCATTTCTTGACCCTCAGCCGAATATCTTATTCCTAAATCCAAAGTAATTTCTTCGCCTACTTTTAATTCCATCCGGCCATTTGTCTTTAAATGAGTTGGAATTACAACCTCATGTTCATTTTGGGGTAATCTTCCTTCAACTAAATTAACCGCGAGATTATTTAAAGAATCCTTATCAAAACCCTTAAGCCGAACATAGGGCTTACTTTCATTTTTGATTTTTTCTTGATATGCATAGCCCAAATCAGTCGTTTTATATATTTGCGTTACTTGCCGATTATTCTGAAAATACGCTAAATCTGTCTCAGCCACATCATAAAAAGCCACATGATAATTTCCTTTTTCTTTAATTTCAAACTTAATCATGGACGCAATTAAACTCGAATACATGGTCGCTACGGCCATAATTAAAGCACAAGATAAAATAATCCCAATTATCGTGACAATCGTTCTTTTTTTATTTAGTTTTAAATTTTTGATAGTCAGTTTATTTAACAGCTTCATTATTTGGCTCCTGCTACAATCCGGCCATCTTCTAATTTAATAATCCGGTCGGCACATTTCGCAATTTCCAGATTATGCGTTATCATAATGATTGTTTGCTTTAATTCTTTATTGGATTTTTTTAACAAAGCCACAATTTCATCGCTTGCTTTGCTATCCAAATTTCCGGTGGGTTCATCGGCCAGAATAATCGTGGGATTGGTTATTAATGCCCTACCAATACTCGTTCTTTGTTGTTGCCCACCTGATAGTTCATTAGGTAAATGATTTCTACGGTTACTTAAACCTAAAAGGTCTAAAAGTTCATCGAGCTTTTCCTTACTTACTTCTCTATTATCCAAAGCCATGGGCAAGGTAATATTTTCGGCGACATTCAAAATAGGAATTAAATTATAAAATTGGTAAATTAAGCCCACTTGCCGTCTTCGAAAAATGGCGAGTTTATCATCATCAAAAGCAAAAATATCTTTATCATCAATATAAACTTTTCCACTTGTTGGCCGATCAACCCCACCGATTAAGTGTAAAAGTGTTGATTTACCACTGCCGGAAGCCCCAACAATAGCCACAAACTCACCCTTTTCGACACTAAAAGAAACATGGTCCAAGGCCACCACTTTGGTGGTATCTTTCCCATAAACTTTTGTTAAATTTTCCACTCTTAATATTTCCATGAAAAAACTCCTTTCGTTTTTCATTGTAATTATATTATAACCAAAGTTACATCTAAGTTACAGGAGAAAAACTTTTTCAAGAAGTTTTAATTTTTTTGATAATTCTTTTTTAAAGTTGGTTTAAAAGTAATGACTTTATCAATTTTAGTTAACATTTTTTCGGGATTAGTTTCTTTCCCTGCTGGGGCTAAAAAGCCCATTTGGGCACCCTGCTTTAAACTAGTATTAATAATGATAATCGTATTTTTAAAAGATATTTCTTCGCCTTTCGCGTTTTTCACAAGACCATTAGTAAGTACTTGTTCTACAATTTTTTTGATTTCTACACAACCACTTTCATAGTTATCAATAACTAAACAACTATACGGATTATATTTTAAGTTATTGATGATGGGCTCATCATCATAACCGACATACCCCGCGGAAGAACCCAACAATTTACTTAAAGTAGGATAAGACGCATAATCATTAAAATCTAGTTTCAAACTATTCATTTTTAATTCTTGGGTTATTAAATCTATTATATTTTTACTTAAAGTGTTATCAGGATTATTAAAAAGAAAACTAATTGGGGCAAGATTATCATAATACTTTTCTTTTAGGGTACTAATTATATCGGTAATTACCTCTTTTGGATATTCTAACTTTTCTAAAGCCTTAGTCAAATTAGCAAGTAATTTCGTTTTTTCTTGCGGTACCGGAATACTTACCTTTTTACTAATTACATAATATATATCATCCTTCGTAATATCTGGCATAGGTTGATTATTTAACTTGGCGACTTGCTTTTTTATTTTAATCTCATCATGGTGAATCTTCATGGCCCCTTCAAAGTCATTATCCTGAATATATTTCTTTTTGGCATCAGCCAAGACCAACAATTCTTTTTGGTAATCTTTCGCCGGACTATTTTGTTCTTTTTTTAAAGCCATATAAGCACAAACAGAATCTAAAACATCTAAAGATTTATCCGGATTTTTTTCGCCATAAATATATTTATCAGTAAGCTCAACAATTTCTTTTAAAGCCGTATCTTTAATTTTAAGATTATAATGTTTTTCATAATTGGCTTTAACTTTAATTAAGATTTCAGTCGTCTCTTTTAAAGTTGGTTCCTTAATATTGATTTTTTCAAAACGCCGGGCTAAAGCCTTATCATTAGCCATAAATTTATTGTACTCGGCCGTTGTCGTGGCGCCAATACATTTAATGGTACCCCGGGCTAAATAAGGTTTTAAAATATCCGCCGCATTAATAGCCCCTTCGGCTCCCCCAGCATTAACCATCGAATGAATCTCATCAATAAATAAAATATATTGGGGATTTTTTTCTAATTCTTTAATTATTTTAGTTAGTCGTTCTTCAAATTCGCCTCGATACTTGGTCCCTGCGACTAAAGAACCCATTTCTAACATAATGATTTCTTTATTTTTTAAATTATGAGGCACTAATTTTTGATTGATTCTTCTGGCCAATTCTTCCACAATGGCGGTTTTTCCTACCCCCGCGGGACCGATTAACAACGGATTATTTTTATTTTTTCGCAAGAGTGTTTCAATAATATAATCAATTTCTTTTTCCCGGCCAATGAGTTTTTCCTCTGGATTAACTAACTCGTTTAAGTTTTTCCCAATTTCTAAAAGTTGTAATTTGGTTCTGGTGGGATTTTTACTATTACTTAATTCTTCATACATGGCCTCAATATCAATATCCATTCCTAAAAGGACTCTAATGGCAATACCTTCGCCCTCTTCCAAAATAGCCATATATAAGTGACTATAAGTTAATTCTTCCTTTTTTTCCATCGCCATATCGGTGGCCCTTTTAATAACTCTTTTTAAAAGGGGCGTATATAAAATATATCCCGTTTTTTTCGTAGCCGAACCAATTACTAATAATAATTCATTCCGAAAATTCTCATATGTTAGTCCATAACTTAAGGCCAATTTTTTTACATCTGGAGCCATTTTTAATAATGCCAGTAATAAATGCTCGGTTCCGACATAAGGATGATTTAAAGAAAGCATTTCTTGTTCACTTTGTTTAAATAATTTACCAATCTCAATATTAAAAAAATCAAACATAGAATCCTCCTTTATAATTCTATGTTTATAATGTTAAGAAAATAAATTTTATATGCAGTATTAAATATTTAGACAAGAAAAAAGACATCACTCAGATGCCTTTTAATTATTAAACATAAAGTAATACGGTAAAGAATACAAGTAATATTACTAAAATACCAACAGCAAATGGCCAAATATATTTAAGCCATGATTTATAATCAACTTTTAACATAGAAGCCCCGATCATTAAAACAATACTTGTTGGCATAAATACTTGAACTAAACCATACATAGATGTAAACATCGTATGCACGATTTCTAAATTATTAGCATAAGCATTAGTTATAAATTGACTAATTGTCCAGCCCGTATAACCAAAGTCCGCATTAAATATGGACACTACTAAGGCCGTTAATGGTGCAATTACAGGGTTTAATGATTTCGTCAAACCAAAAGCCCAGTTAATAACAGAAGCCAAACCTGGTGACATAAAGGCAAAGACGAAAATAGTATAAATACTAACTACAATTATAATTGGTTTGATTGCTACTTTAACACCTTCACCAAAGCTAGAAACTAATTCATCTAATTTAGTCCGATAAATAATGGCCAATAACACAACAACCATTAACATTACAGGTACTAAATAGAATAAATAGCCAAATTTACCTAAAGCAACTGCTTGTTCAACACTAAGTAAGTAACTGAATATTGTATATTCTTTACCAATTGCTAGTGTTGTTAACCATTCATGAAATTTATCAAAAACTTCAATTCCCCAGTTAGTATTCCAAGCAATATAGCCTAAGATGGTAATAATTGCTCCAATACCAAGAATAATCGCAGCTGGAAAAGCCTTAACTTTCTTTCTTGGTGCTTCAAAAGCAAATGGATCTTCTACTACTTCATTATTTTTGGCTTTAGCCATTTTTCTTAATCGCATAACGATAAAGAAATTAAATAATACAAATGCTACCGCTAAAATAATGCCGCGATATGTAAGACCCGTTGCTACTTCTGTTCCCACATAATAGTTAAAATCACTTAAACTTTCGGTTCCATACAAAGTTCCTAACATCCCAATTAACATTGAACCAAACGTAATTGCTAAAGTTGAAATTTTATCCACTTTCATTTTGGCTAAAATTGCAATAAAGAATGGAATAAAAATTAACACCGCAAAAGTTTGACTAGACAAACTAGTAAAGGCCGTAATGAATAATGACATTACAAGTGCCACAATAATTGGATGTTCTTTTAAACTTTTCGCAATTTTCGCAACTAATTGTTGGTAACCACTGATATGAGATAAAATACCATAGAATCCTGCTAAAACAAATAAATAAATTAATTTATCTAACGTAAAGCTAACAGATTGATATAGTGCTACCCCAATATCGACTACGCCTAAACGACGCATTCCTTGATCAATGAATGTTGCCCCTTGGTATCCCCCAATTGGTAAGATCCAAGAAAATAGGAAAATTGCCAACATACACGCGCCCATAATTTTAAAAGTCTTATGTTCTTTGGCCATTAAAGCCATCATAAATAAACCAATGAAAATTAAGGCACAAGCCACAATATCAATGATAAGGCTGATTGATTCATTTTTCAAAAAAGCAGAAACAATCGCGGCAATTACACCCAATATACCTAAACATCCACCGATACATTTTACTGCACCATGTTTTTCAAATATTTTCTTCATTTTTCTCCTCCCTATTAAAATTATAGCACTTCTATTTTCAGAAAAAAAGAATAAATTAATGCTTTTCTTAATTTATTCTTCCTAAAATTTTATCTGTTGATCAGCATCTTTACTATACAAATCTTCAAAACGACCGCGCCTTGAGGTAATCATAAAAATACCTAAGCCGACAATAAACATAACTACCGAAACAATTTGGGCCATTCGAAAGCCCCCAAGCATTAACGAATCGGTGCGCATGCCTTCAATAAAGAAGCGACCTAAACTATAAAACATTAAGTAAAAAGCCGTTGGTTGGCCGACTTTGGTGTATTTTAACCGGCGAATTATTAAAAGAATAATAAAGCCTAACAAACACCATAAGGATTCATAAAGAAATGTTGGTTGATAATAAATTCCATCAATATTCATTCCTTGAATTATAAAATTCGGTATATGCATATTTTGTAAAATAGTAATCGTCGTTGCCGCCCCATGGGCTTCCCCATTAAAGAAATTACCCCACCGGCCAATCGCTTGGGCTAAGATTAAGCCCGGCACAATAAAATCCGTCATTCGCATCGGCCGCACTTGATATTTTTTACAATAAATAATGATGGTAATTAGGCCCGCAATAATGCCACCATGAATGGCTAAACCACCTTCCCAAACTTTAAAAATATCCCAAAAATTATGATAAATATTTAAATTAAAAACGACATAATATAACCGGGCTCCAATAACCCCAAAAATAATACCCCAAAACATCATATTAAAAATAAAATCTTTGCTATAGTTGTATCTTTTGCCTTCGCGAATCGTCATAACAAAAGCCACGATTACTCCCACTAATATTAATACTGAATACCATTTAATACTAAAATTACCAATTTTAATTAATGTATCACTCATCTATTTTTCTCCTATTCTTTTTAAATTATAACACAAATATTTTGTTTTTCCTATTTTCTTATGAAAAAAGATACACTAAAGTATCTTTTTCAAAAATTCGCCGGTATAAGAATGTGGATTTTTGGCTACTTCTTCAGGAGTACCCGTGGCTACAACCTCACCACCAAAGGCTCCACCATCCGGACCTAAATCAATAATGTAATCTGCCATTTTAATGACATCCAAATTATGTTCAATGACGATCACAGTATCGCCATTATCGACAATCCGATTTAAAATGACTAATAACTTTTTAATATCATCGATATGTAGACCCGTCGTCGGTTCATCTAAGATAAATAACGATTTACCCGTGGCTTTCTTTTGTAATTCTTTAGAAAGTTTAACTCTTCCGGCTTCTCCGCCAGATAAAGTTGGCGCCGTTTGGCCTAATTTAATATACGATAAGCCCACATCCATCATAACTTTTAATTTATTATATATTTTAGGCACATTTTCAAAAAATTTAATGGCCTCACTTACCCGCATATCAAGTACTTCACTAATATTTTTGCCTTTAAACTTTATTTCAAGCGTTTCTTTATTATATCTTTTACCCCCACAAAGTTCACAAGGAACATAAACATCGGCTAAAAAATGCATTTCAATTCTTTTGACACCATCACCCCAGCAGGCCTCACACCGGCCGCCCTTAACATTAAAGGAAAACCGACCTTTATCATAGCCCCGGAGTTTGGCTTCTTTCGTTTGGGCAAATAAATCCCGAATATCATCAAATACCCCTACATAGGTGGCCGGATTACTACGAGGAGTTCGTCCAATCGCATCTTGAGTTATTTGAACCACTTTATCAATATTATTTAATCCTAAAACTTTTTGACATTTACCCGGAATTTCCCGACTCTTATATAATTTTTGAGCTACCGTTTTATACAATATTTCGTTAATTAATGATGATTTACCACTTCCCGATACGCCTGTCACACAAACAAACTTACCTAACGGAATTTCCACATCAATATTTTTTAAATTATTTTCGGCTGCCCCTTTAATTGTAATTTTTTTTCCATTACCTTTTCTTCTTTTAGCCGGAACTGCAATTTTTTCATCCCCACGTAGGTATTTACCCGTTAAACTGTGGGGATTATTCATAACCTCTTCGGGAGTACCCGCGGCCATAACCTCGCCGCCATATTCTCCAGCCCCGGGTCCAATATCGACTAAATAATCCGCGGCGAGCATAGTATCGGTATCGTGTTCCACCACAATTAAAGTATTACCTAAATCACGCATTTCTTTTAAACTATTAATTAACCGTTCATTATCTTTTTGATGCAAACCAATACTTGGTTCATCTAAGACATATAAAACCCCGGATAATTTACTACCGATTTGGGTGGCTAATCTTATCCGTTGAGCCTCACCTCCGGAAAGGGTTCCGGCACTCCGTGTTAAAGTTAAATAAGATAAGCCCACATTAATTAAAAACTCTAACCGTGATTTAATTTCTTTAATAATTAAATCACTTATTTCTTGTTCTTCACTTGTTAATTTTAAATTACAAATAAAGGTATATAGATCACTAATGGCCATATCCGTTAAATCAAAAATATTTTTCTTATTAATATAAATAGATAAAACTGATTCTTGTAATCTTTTACCACCACAAGTCGGACAAGGCATTTCCACTATATAATTATCTAACCATTCTCTAATCCAACTACTTTTGGTTTCCATATAGCGTCTTTCTAAAGCCGGAATAATACCTTCATAAGTATTTGTTGTATTTCGGGTATTCCCATTTTTCGAAACATAATTAAACTCTAATAAATCATCAGTGCCATATAACAGATAATCCAGTTTTTTACGCGGAATATTTTTAATAGGCATATTCATATCAATTTTATATTTTTTACAAACTGTTTCTACCTGCGTCGCATAAGTGGTACTATCTAAACTCAAAGCCGTAATAGCCCCACCTAAAATAGATTTTGTTTTATCCGGAATAAGTAAATCTTCACTAATTTTTAATTTCGTTCCTAAGCCCTTACAATCTGGACAAGCCCCATAAGGTGCATTAAAAGAAAATAACCGCGGTTCTAATTCGGGAATCGAATAATTACATTTTAAACAAGCATATTTTTCACTCATTAATATTTCTTCATCAGAAGTGGCAATAACTACTTTACCATCAGCCCTTTTAGTACTTTCTTCAATGGCTTCAAATACCCGGCCCCGTTCTTCGGGCGCAATCGTAATTTTATCAATAATTAAATCAATATTATCTTTAATATTTTTTTCCATACTAGGGGCTTCACTAATTTTTACAATTTCCCCATTAATCCGAATCTTCGTAAAGCCCTCTTTTTGCAAATTTTCGATTAAATCTTTATGCGTACCTTTTTCCCCATGGACAATTGGCGCCATAATCATCACATTTTGCCCCGATAATTCCATTACCTTTGAGGTCATTTCATCAATACTTTGACTTTTAATCGGAATATGATGGTTCGGACAATAAGGAACGCCAATTCGGGCAAATAAAAGCCGTAAATAATCGTAGATTTCGGTAATGGTACCCACCGTTGACCGGGGATTTTTATTAGTCGATTTTTGATCAATTGAAATACTGGGACTTAAACCCTCGATGGAATCGACATCTGGTTTTTCAGACACGCCAATAAATTGTCTAGCATAAGCCGACAAACTTTCCACATAACGTCTTTGACCTTCGGCATAAATTGTATCGAAAGCCAAACTACTTTTGCCACTACCAGAGACTCCAGTCATTACAATTAATTTATTTTTGGGTAATTCCAAATCAATATTTTTTAAATTGTTTTCCCGGGCTCCTTTAATAATAATCTTATCCATTGTAACACTTCCTAATCAACTTTTGGACATCTTCATAATCCTCTTTATAGATATTTTTATATCCCATTTGCCAAAATAATAAAAGCCGCATCATTTCAAAATTATCATGCAATTGAGCAATAAAAAGCTTTAGTTCTTCTGCGGATAAATGGGCATTGTTAATAAAAATTTTTTGATTATAGGGAATATCGGCTAAAATATTCGCAATAACTTCCTCTCGAGATAAGAAATGGTTAATAGTTAATTTTTCCACCGCATACATATTATATACACCGCGATAGTCATCCTCGGCAATAAAATGTTTTTGTCCAAAGCCACTTACCGCTGCCACCTTAACTTCTTCCGCGGGATAATAATAACTATAAACATGGGCTAAATGAGTGCAAATATGATAGCCCGACCGATAAAATTGAATAGGTCGCTTCGTCACATAAGTTTTTCCTTCTTCAAATTTTTTCCCATGAATATTCGTTTGATCTAAATTAAATGCTTTAAAACCTTCTATTATTTCCATTTAATTTCTTCTCCCTTATTAATGTTGCCTAATTTAAAAATATTAAACATCTTAACGTTAAATAGTATAATAAAAATCTAATTTTTCCGCAAGAAAAAAATACCATTCCGGTATTTCTTGTTTTTAATTAACCAACGTAGTAAAGACAAGTTCCTTCTTCAGAAGTTGATCCTTTACGTGGATGTTCAATACATTCTCGACAAATCTTATAATCGGCAGCAAGTTCACTTTGGAAACTACCCATTAAAGCAAATATAGCAGATACGATTGTTGGCACAAAGAAGATAATAATTGCTGCAATTAAACGCCATAATAATTTAGTGGCTGATTTACTAACCGCTTTATCTTCACTTGAAACAACTGCTTTTCCTAAATCAATCATTCCTAAGATAATTAAAATAATTGGAATAACAATTTTTAAAACCATTAAAACAATTCCTACAAATTGCCATAGAACAGCCGTACTAGCACAAAAACCATTTGTTTCTCCTGGTTGAACTACAGTATCAGCTAATAAACTTAAATATCCCATTTACCTCTCTCCTTCATATATCAATATTTTAACCTACAACAGGCCCAGATGTCAACTAAATAATCTTTCCTTGACATAATTATTTTTTTATAAACGATCCGGTATTTTAGCATCTAAAGTGTATGGGGAATTATTACTGGCATCGCTCACAGGAAATAACTCATTACCTACTCCCGAAGTATCGCATTTTTTTCGGGGACTGGTTATACAATTCAAACAATTATTATAATCAGATTTAAAAGGTAAAAAAGTTCCCATTAAACTAAATAAAGCATTTACAATAGTTGGAATAAAGAAAATTACAATTCCGATAACCAATTTTTTAATTAAAGAACCTGCTTGTTTACTCACTGCTTTATCTTCACCACTTATCATGGCTTGGGCTAAACCAATAGTTCCCCAAATGATGAGAATTACAGGCACTAATATTTTTAAAACCATTAAGACATACCCAACAGTTTGCCATATTGTTGCTGTTTTCCGACAAAAACTAATATCCATTAATAAATTCATACTACCTCCAGTTTGCTATTTAAACACACTGAACAATCCCTTTGAACCCGAAGAACCCATGCGACTAAAACCTAATGTTGATAAGAAATTATATAAAACTTCATGATCATCTATTTTATCATCTAAATTCGGAATATTAAAGAAAATTTTGCTACCACTTTCTCTTTCAAAATCCGTAATATCTTTTTCGGTTAAAGCACTCCGATTTAAAACAATTTTTTGATCTTTCAATTCATCAAATACCCGATTATTATTGCGAACTAACTTATTTAATTTAATTAGCCCTGGTTCAACCAAATAAATAACTTCGCTGACTGGCGCATTAACATCTCCATTTAAATCAACTAAAATAACTTCGCTATCACTATTTTCATTAATATATTGGGTTAAACCATCACTGCTAAGGGAAGTTAGGCTTTTATCGCCAAATAAAGCAAAATCATTACCATCAACTTCGACCGCTTTAACTTTATAATTTTTGGCTAAATGATTTTTTAACATATAAACTAATGTTGTTGATCCAGCCCCATCCGTTAAGTTTTTAAAACCAATTACTCTTTGACCAATAAAACCTCGTTTATTATCATAGGTAAAATCATTAAATATTGGTTTTTCATCCACAGCATTTAATTGATGATATTGCGCCACATCCTTATAAGTATTCGGATTATCAATTAAAAACTTAACGGCATTAATATCTTTGGTAAAATTATATATCCCCATCGATACTAATTGGGATAAATACAATGGCGCATTAACTTTTTCGGAATCATCTAACAATAAAATAATTTTGGAGGTATCAAAATTCACGGATAATTGTTGAATTACATTAATATTTTCGTAATTTTTAATTGCCGTGATATCAATAATCATTTTAAAAAAAGTTTGTAAATTGACTAACTAAGTCTTCAATCGTAAATTCGCCATTTAAATGCTTAATTACATCAATATCTAAATTAGCCAGTAATCCTTGATTTTTATTCGAAATTATTACATTCATCTTTTTACCTCTTTCTTTATTTTGTAAGCCGATAATTACTACCTATAAAAGAATTTGTTCGGCCATCAACACGAAATGTTGTAATTTCCCCTACTACAGGTAAATTAAATTTATAAAATAAGGTAATGTCATAAACTATAGCATTGCCATTACCTGACTTAAGTTTACTTTCTTTAAAACAATAATAGTATTTTCTACCACTTTGGGCCTTTTCATATTCACCCGTTAGATTAGTTGCTCCATAATATTCGGTTTCACAAGAACCAGTCGTCCGATAAGAATTGTTTGTTAAGTAATTATTGATAATTTCTTGCGAACCAATTCCCTCATCGGTATTTCGAGTAATACCTTCATATTTTTCAATCATGGTTAAGACTTCATTTTTTAAGGTATAAGCCTTGGAATAACTAATTACTAGAGTTAGGAAACAAGCAAAAATTAAAATAAAGATAATGATTAGTTGAAACGTCCAAGTAGAACCGATGGCCTCTCTCATGCTTCCTCACACAAATTGGCAGCCCCGGCAAAAAGCAATTTAGTTTCACCTTTGGTTTTAAAATCATAGGCTTCCCGAATAACCGGTAAATCTAATTGATAGAATACCTCAACTTGATAATAATAACTATTAACGGAATCTCCTTTAGCCACTTTATTACCTAAAATACTACTTAAATATTTATCGGCATTCGCGGTAACCGGCATACACTTAATACAAATGGAAGCCCGATCGCCATCATTAACCTTGGAACCATCTCTTTGAAAACCCGTATAACCTTCACTACATTTTCCAATGGTCCGATAAGCCGTACTATCAATAGAGGCAACAATATCTTCACTTAAATTACCATCGCTCGTTAAAAATTTACCATCATTAAGTTCGATAATATTCGTAATCTCATCTTTAACTCCAAAAGCATTAGCATTATTTATTGTTAAACACATAATCGCCGTGAATAACAAAATAAATAATATAACAATTTGGAATATGCTAACCGCACTAATTGACTCTTTCATCTAACCCACTATCCTTTATATACACATTCAAATGATTCGCCACCATCAATCGAACAATAACAATTGCCATTGTGATCTTTCCGCGTCTCATCATCACATACACAAGTTGCCTTACTACATTGTGATTCGGCCTCAAAATTATGCTTAATTATTGGCCATAAATAACTGAAAAAAAAGGTCATTAAGACCCCCACAGTGATAACTACAATAACCGTACTATTTAGTTCCCCTGTAGCTTCTTTCATATAAAAACCTACTTGTTAGTGTTTTTTTCAATATAACTTTGGCAATCTATTTTTTGAGGGTTATTATCTTCATCAAAGTATGTACAATTATTTCCCTCAGCATCACAATCTCGTGCAGATGCACAATAAGTACTTTGCTTAATGTTATTTTGAATGCCTGGCCATATAAAAGCATAAAAGAATGCTCCTACTGCCGCAATTGCTACAACAGTTACAACTGTCATATTTAATTCACCAGTCGCTTCTTTCATTTATATATCCTCCTTTAATATAAACTTATTATACCCATTATTTTTTAAAATAGCAATAAATAAAGCCAATATAAACGCCGAACTTTATGGAACTTTACACAAAAATTGTAAAAATTTTTTCTTTAAATATTAAATAACGAATTTTCCATTCTCAAAAATAATTACTTTCTTACCTTGATAAGTTTCGGCTTCAATTTTTAAATCGTCTGTCCCAATCATTATATCCACATGGTTTTGTGCCACATTTAAATGTTTTTGTTTCAACTTTTCATTTGATAGATTTTGGCTATCTTTTCGGCATTCGGGGAAACCTTCGCCCAAAGCCAAATGACAAGCAGCATTTTCATCCAACAAAGTGGTGCCAAACGTAATTCCCGTTTGCGCAATAGGCGAATTTATAGGCACCAAAGCAATTTCACCTAAATAATGCATGGCTTCTTCCGCTTCAATCATTGTTTTTAATATTTCCGCCCCTTTTTGGGCACCATAATCGACAACTTTGCCCCGGGCAAATTTTAAATAAATTCCATCTATTTCTTGATTATTATAGTATAGGGGTTTGGAAGCATAAACAACTCCCTTGGCCACCTTATAATCAGGGGAAGTAAATACTTCATAGGAAGGCAAATTAACCAAACATAGGCTATCTTGGCCAATACCACACCAAAGAGCATCTTTACTTAAACCAACCGTAAAATCGGTTCCTAAACTATTAGTATAATGTAAACTTTTAATTTGCATTTTATTTAACTTTTGAACCCTTTTATTAGAATCGGCAATTAACTTTTCCCATGCCGCCGCGGGCTTACTTTCTTTGGCCAAACAAAGTGTTGCAATTAAGGTAAATAATTTATCATAACTGTGCTTTTCCTTAGGGAAAAGTTTTTCGGCCCACGTTTTACTTGGTAAGACCGCAATACACCACGGAAGTTCATTATTGCGTTGTTTTATTAAAAACTCGGAACGAGAATCAAGCATTAATTTACTGGCTAAAGCCACATTTGAACTGGCTAAATCGTCCATTAAGGCCGGATATTCACTTTTAAGCATTAAAAAGCATGCCCCTTTTTGGGCATATTTATTCCAAATTTGTTTATCAAAATAAGGATTATTTTTAATTTCCGTTTTTGAGCCAAGTAAATAACGATGATAAAGGTTAGGATCTTCTTCATCTAAATAAATATCAGTAATTCCTTGGCTTTTTAATTTTTTAACCAAATATTTAATTAAGGGTCGATTTTCTTTATGGTAATTTATTAAAATTGCTTGCGTATGAGTAAAATTAGTTCCTTTTTCCAAGATTAAATCTAAATATTTTTGGTATAATTTTTTCATCTTTTCACCTATTATTAATATTAACATAATTAAATTTTTAATGCAAAATTTTCCTTTTTGTGTTAAGATAGTTTCTCGGTTAAAAAAGGAGTTTTTTTATGAATACATATTTACACGTTGGGACTGCCGAATTATCCCCTTTACTTTTCCGAAATGTAACGGCTGGTTATTCTCAAAAACCATTCGGAGGTCTTTGGTTAACAAAATGGAATAAGGATGAAGTATACAACCCTTGGGTTAGTTATTTATCCGAACATCCACATCTTTTATTTTTTAAAGATATTTGGGATGGCCAAAGTATTCCTTGTTGCTTAATTAATTTACAAGACCAATCTCACATTTTAGAGATTAAAGATGATAGCGATTTAGCCTTTTTAAATCAACATTATACCCCGGATGAGGAAATTAATTGGTCTCTTTTAAGTCAACAATTCGCGGGAATTGATTTTTCTTTTCACAATATAAGTTCTAATCCCGAATTAGGCAATTTATTAAAAGATTTCTGCTTAGATAGCACAATCTTATTTAATCTTTCTTGTATTGCTTACTATCAATCCGGAAAAATCATTCCCCAAGGAATATATGGTGAAGGTTGTTTTGAAGATTATACTTTTGCTATTGATGCCGAAAAGAAAGTAATAAGTCCTTTACCTAACGATTATTTATTTTTAGTTCAAAATATCAATGGTTTTATTAAAGATATTTTACATCAAAAATTAATAACTTCCCTAACCTTTGAACAAAAGAGTAAAATATATCAGGAAATTGCTACCAAAGTCGAAAATTATTTTCAAGATCAAATCGCATTTTTAGCCCAAGAACATCACGTCAGTGAAATTAAATTAACCCGGACTTTAATCGAAAATGCTTTAATCTAATTTAAAAACTTTATTGACGATTAAACTAGCAAGATAGGCCAAAAGCATCATGATGGCTACCGTAATTAAATTTTCCGGATGTTTCATACTTTCAATAAGCCCCGTACCAACTACACCCCAGAAGTAAACTAAAAAGATTTTGCCAATGGTAATGGCAATTAAAAATTTTTTATAAGCCATATTAGAAAGCCCCGCCGCAAAGTTAAAGATAAAGGCCGGTGTAAAAGGGATTGCTAAAATAACGGTTATCTTCGTTAAGCTTAACTTTTGAATATAAGTTAAGCTTTTTTTAATTATTGATTCATTAGGAATCCGTCTTTTGACATAATTATAACCTAATTTACGCACTAAAAAATAAGATAGCGAACAACCCAGAATGGTGCAAAGCCAAGAAATAATAAAGCCCCAAACTTTACCAAAAGCAATAAAATTCATCGTAATAAAAACAAATAAAGGTAACATAGGTAAAATTGATTCTAAAACAATTAAAAGCGACCCCACAATAGGAGCACAAACTCCTAAAGAGCCAATAAAATTCATTACAAAATCATAAAAACTGGCAAATAACTCTTTCATTTCAACCACGCTACTATTATAATACACCAAATTTAAAAATACTATGCAAATTAAAAATATCAACCGAAGTTGACATTTAATGAATGACTTGGGTTACATCGTAGCCAAAATATTCGAGCATTGTTACCGCCCTTTTACTTAAAAAGCCTTTATTACAGATAATATAATATTTTTGGCCTTTTATTAAATATTTTTTATGATTAGCAAGCAATTTATCAATATAAATGTTGGTACTTCCCGGCGTAGGATTTTTTAAATAATCCTCGGGATGTTGGACATCAATTAAGACTCCCATATGGGGATTATAACTAGCCAAGGATATTCTTTTCAATATTATCACCATCTTATTGTATGAATTTTTATTTTTTATTTAAAGGATACTTGACTAGAATAATTATCCACCAGCATAGCTGGTGGTTTTTCATTTGCGCCTAAAAGGCTTTACTATTGGCCTCCACTTAAGTGG
>CANRAJ010000014.1 GCA_947628545.1 uncultured Bacilli bacterium
TGGAAGATGTTGCTCTTCATTCTGAAACCGGGGAAGAGTTCGTTGTCTACCGGGCTTTATATGGTGATAATACTTTATATATTCGGCCTTTAACCATGTTTTTAAGTGAAGTTGATCACGAAAAATACCCTGATGTGAAACAAAAATATCGGTTTGAATTGCACGATATTAAAAGTGTTAAAACTAAAACCTGTTAAAATTTAACAGGTTTAATTTTTATTCTACCGTAACTGATTTGGCTAAATTTTTAGGCTTATCAATATCACAACCACGTAATTTAGCAACTTCATAACCAATCAATTGTAGAGGAATAACAGTTAAGATAGGGCTAACTATTTCATGAACTTTAGGAATCATTATTAATTTATCATAACATTTATCAGGAACATCCTGATTGGTTATTAAGATAACTTGGGCCTTTCGGGCTTTAGTTTCTTTTATATTGCTTATGGTTTTAGCCATAACTTTTGCTTCGGTGGCAATTCCAATTACAGGTGTATTTTCTTTAATTAACGAAATGGTACCGTGTTTTAATTCTCCGGCTTGGTAGGCAACGCCATTAATATATGAAGTTTCTTTTAACTTTAAAGCACCTTCAAGGCATAAAGCATAATCCATTTGCCGTCCAATATAGAAAATATTTTCCTCTTGGTATATTGCCTTAGCATATTGACGATAATCTTGTTGTAATAAATATTTAATTTTTTGTTCCAAGCCATTAAAGTGTTTTAATAAATCTAAACGATTGCTTATATGAATGGCTAGTAAAGCCATTAAAGTAGTTTGGGCTAAAAAGGCTTTAGTTGTAGCCACGGCAATTTCTGGCCCCGCTTTAATATAAAGCGTATACGTTGCTTCACGCGCAATCGAAGAACCAATAACATTGACAATGGCTAGAGTATCGATACCATCTTCTTTGGCTTTTCTAAGCGCCGCGAGTGAATCAGCGGTTTCTCCTGATTGGGAAATAATAATTACTAAGGTTTGTTTATTGTAAAAATTCTCTTGATAACGATATTCACTAGCCACTTCAACGGTTACGGGTATTTGGGCTAATCGTTCTATTAAAAATTTACCTATAAGGCCAACATAATAGGCACTACCACAAGCCACAATATGAATTTGGCGATAATTTTTAAGATGGGGCATAGTTTTTTTAAATTTATTATCGGTTACATAATAATTAAAAGTATCTAAAAATACTTGATCTTCTTCATGAATTTCTTTTAACATATAATGTTCATAACCATTTAATAAAATAGATTCTGCTTGCCCGGCAAAAGTTAGTTCTTCTTTCGTTATTTCTTTTAAATCCGCATTATAAATTGTAATTTTATTCATACTAATTTGGGCAATTTCATATTCATCAAGTAAATAATATTTGTTAGTATATTTTAAAATGGCTGGTACATCGCTGGCAATAAAATTTCCTTTAGCAGCCTTGGCAATAATTAAAGGACTGCCACAGCGCGTTGCGTAAAGGTGATCTTGATCATCATCACAAATGATTCCTAGAGCATAACTTCCAGTAACTTTGTTTTTTAATTTTTGAATACACTTTAAAATATTAGGTTCTTGTTGATAGTAGTAATTTAAAAGAGCCGGAATTACTTCCGTATCCGTTTCGGAAATAAATTTAACTTTGGCTTTTTTAAGTTCTTTTTTGAGCTCGGCATAATTTTCAATGATACCATTATGCACAACGGTAAATTTCCCTTGCCGATGCGGATGAGAATTTATTTTACTAGCCTCACCATGTGTCGCCCAACGTGTATGACCAATAGCCATATTTGTATAAATATCCTTAGGTAATTTTTTTTCTAAAACACTTATGCGGCCAACTTCTTTAGTTATTTTTATCTTGCCATTAGTAAAATAGGCAACTCCCGCGGAGTCATAACCGCGATATTCTAAAAAATTAAGACCATCTAAAACACGAGGCAAAGCATTTTCTTTACCAACGTATCCGACAATTCCACACATAATAAAAAACTCCTTTGTTTTATGGTAATTAATACTTCCTTTGTGCCAATTTTGATTTTGGTTTTTAAAAAGATATCTTACGAATTTACCTTATCCGTGATAGCATCCGCTGATAAATCGATAACTATCATCCTCGTCAACTTAATCGTCCTTGCGCTAACAATAAAATTACAACCTTTCTATTTTTATTGCTTTAATCAAATTATAACTTAAAAGTGCTTAATAGGCAAATAATTTATTAACTTGTAAAATTAAGCATAAAAAAACTTGTTGCAATAACAAGTAAATGGTATAATTATGATTGTTAATATGAGTAGTTAACAATTTATAATTTATATGTAACTTGATAAGAACAAGTAATTATCTAATGGAGCAAGTGAGGAGAATCGAACTCCCATCTTAGCCTTGGCAAGGCCATATTCTAACCATTGAACCACACCTGCATATAAGTTATTTTAACAGATACTAACTATTTTTGCAACATAATTTGCGAAATATTTGAAATATTGATATGATAGAAGAGATAAAGAGGTAAAAATGAAGGATAAATTTTTAAATACAATGCGTTGCATTAAGAAAAATATTGTAGAATACGTAATTAGTAATCGCTTATTTTTAACATATGTTATTTTATCGATTATTTCCGTGACGTTTGTAAGACACATAACGATACATAATGCGAATGCCTTAAAACCCTTTTTAACGGATTTAGGTATTATTTTAATTATTGGGGGCTTGGGTTACTTTATTAAACCCCATAATCAGTTTAAATACTATTTCTTCTGGACGACGTTCTATGCTATTTTATGTACGATTAGTTCCGTTTATTACACTTTCTATGTTAATTTTGCTTCCGTTGGGGAAATTGCTAGTTTAAGTCAAGTGGAAAGTGTTAAAGGAGCTTTATTTGAAAAACTGCATTTAATCGATTTTGTCTATGTTTTAGTACCGATTATTTTTGTGTTGGTCCACCGGAAATTAGCGGCAACACCTTATTATCATTTTTTAGATAAGATTGAAAAAGGTAAAAAAATGGTTGTTAGTACTGTGGCTGTCGGGGCTTTATTTTTAGTCTATAGTTTTGCAACAGCCACTGGTACCGATTATGGTCGGTTGGCTAAGCAATGGAATCGGGTCTACATTGTCGAAAGATTTGGGATTGTCACTTATCAATTTAATGATTTAATTCAAGCCCTAACGCCACGATTAAGTAGTTTGTTTGGTTATGATGAAGCCCTAGAAAGTTTTAATAATTATTTTGATGCCAAAGAAGAACATCAAGATAATAAATACACTGGTATTTTAGATGGTTACAATATTATCTTTGTTCATATGGAAAGTATGCAAGATTTCTTGATGGATTTAAAATTTAATGATCAAGAGGTAACCCCTAATTTAAATAAATTGGCTAAGGAGGGAATGTTTTTCAGTAATTTCTATCCTCAAGTAAGTTTGGGAACGAGTAGTGATACTGAATTTACCCTTTTAAGTGGTTTACTTCCTGCTTCCAGTGGGACGGTATTTGTTAGTTACTATAATAAAAATTATTTAACGATTCCTAAATATTTAAAAGATAAGGGTTATCATACCTTTAGTATGCATGGTAATTTGCCATCAATGTGGAATCGGGATAAAGCTCATCCATCTTTGGGTTATGAGGAAATGATTTTTGCCGAACACTTTAATTATACGGATGCCGATGTCGTTAATTTAGGTATTAATGATTACCGCTTCTTTGAACAAGGGGTACCAATTATTGAAAATATTGAAAAGACTTATAGTAATTATATGGGTACAATTATTACTTTATCTAATCATGCTCCATTTGCTTTAGCCAGTGCGGTAAGTGATTATGATTTATCCGAAACCTTTGAAGAAACCGATCCGGCAACCGGCATTACTACGACTAAAACCACGGATTATTTAAGTGATTCGGCGGTTGGGGAATATATTAAAAGTGTCAATTATGCCGATGGCGCTTTAGGTGATTTAATTAAATACATTAATGAATCGGAAGCCTTCAATAATACTTTATTTGTCTTCTATGGCGATCACGATGCTAAATTATCCCGAAAAGAAATTAATTATCTTTATAATTTAAATCCGGCGACCGGAGAAACTTATGAAGAAGGGGATAAAAATTATTACGCATATGATTCCTTTGATCACGAATTAAATAAGAAAACACCCCTTATTCTTTGGACGAAGAATAAAAAGCTAAAACGTATATTTAAAGGTGAAATTAAGTATACTATGGGTATGTACGATGTATCAACGACGATTTTAAATATGTTTGGTTTAAATAATAAATATTCCGTGGGCAGTGACATTTTTAATGTTAAAGATGATAATATCATCGTCTATCCCAATGGTAATTTCTTAACCAAAGATATCTATTACAATAATTCCAAAGAAGAGTATAAAATCTTAAATCCGGACTTTAAAGTTACGGATGAGTATTTAGCGGAAAAGAAAAAGATTGTTGATGATAGGTTAGAAATTTCCAATTCGATTATCGTATATAATTTGTTAGAGAACAAATCGGTGTCAGGAGATTAAATGAAAAGGAAGTATCGGAAAATATTAGCAGGGTTAATACTTGTAACCATTATTTTAGTTGCGGCCACTTTAGTAATCCGGATCTTTTTTTCCGGATCCAAAGATACCAAAGTAAAAGTCTTAGATGCTGTGAAAAATTATGATTATGTTTTAGAAGAACGGGATACGGCTCTTTTTAAAGAAACTTATAATCATTTAAAAGCTAATTTAAAAAGCAAAGATATTGACTATACAGCATATGCTGCGGATTTAGCCCAACTATTTATTATTGATTTATTTACAATTGATAATAAACTAAGTAAATATGACATTGGGGGCCTAGATTATGTATATCCCGATAGTCAAGATAATTATAAGTTAAATGTGGAAAATACCCTTTATAAGAATGTGGAAGTAAAGGATAATAAAAGAAATCAAGATTTGCCGGCGGTAACAAGTATCACAATTGATAATACCGAAGAAATGGAATACACCATTGGCGAAAAAACTTATCCGGCTTATAAGGAAACTATCAGTTGGGAATACAAAGAAGATTTTGGTTATGATAATAAAGCAGCAGTTACCTTAATAAAAGATCAAAATAAAGTATATGTGGTGGAATATCAAACAATAGAAGAATAAGAGGGCAGTATGAAAAGAATAATGAGAAGATTAAAACATGTAAATGGGATAGCAAGATATTCTTACTATTTCTTTTTGGTGGTTTATCTTATTAGTTTTCTTCTTTTTACGATTAATTTAATTAATTTAAGTGGGATTGAAACCGTTTTAAGAATTATCTTAATTGTAACTTTCTTCTTTTATTTTTTGTTTTATATCCTTTATGGTTTATTAAATTTATTAACGCGAAAATATAAAAAATACATCTTAATTTCATTAGTTACCTTAATCTTTATTAGTATTTTTAATGTCAGTAGTTATTTTATTGGCACCATCTATGGGGGACTAAGTAATATTTTTGAACAAGATAAAGAATTATATACCACTTATTTAATTAAATTAAAAGATACAAAGTTTAATAGTGAGGGTCAAATTGGACGAATTGATAATCAAGATGATACCGAAGGTTATGTCTTAACGGAAAAATTAATAAAAAAATATAAATTAAAAAATGAAATTGTCGATTATAGTGATTATGATGATATGATTTTAAATCTTTATGCCGGGAAAATTGCCGCGGCCTTTGTACCAAGTAATTATTTAGCCTTATTTACTGAATTAGATGAAAATGAATCAATTGCTGATAAAACGACAGTCATCTATAAATATCAAGAAAAGAAAAAGGATTCAACGGGGAATAAAGCAATTAGCAATAAAGACTTTAATGATCCCTTAACTTTTCTAATTATGGGTGTTGATTCAACAAAGAATAATTTGGATCCTAATGCGGGCTTTAATGGGGATACTTTAATGTTTATTGCCTTTAATCCTAAAACTTTGGATTCATTAGTTTTAAGTATTCCCCGAGATACTTATGTGCCAATTACTTGTAATCAAAATCGTTATGCGAAAATTAATTCTTCCGCGGCTTTTGGTTCCGAATGTGTTGTTAATACGGTAAGTAGTCTTTTAACAACCGATATTGATTACTACGTTAAAGTTAATTTTAAAGGCGTTGTTAATTTAGTTGATGCCTTAGATGGCATAGAGGTTGATGTCGAAGCCCCAACCTATGGGGCTGATCAATATAATGGTCAAGTTTGTGAACAAAATTCTGATCGAGAATTTGGTAATAAATTAGTTTGTATTAAACCAGGTCATCAAACCTTAAATGGAGAACAAGCCTTAGCGTACGCCCGAAATCGCCATTTATATATTGGTAGTGATCTCGACCGGGTTCGCCATCAACAACAAATTGTCGAGGCGGTAGCGCGAAAATTATTAAATTTTGCGACAGTCACAGATTTCAAAAAAATCTTTAATGCTATTAGTAATAATATTGCCACCAATATGGCGACCGATAAAATCTTATCTGGTTATGAAGTGGTTAAAGATATGACGCTTAAAGCCTTAAATGGACAAGATTTTATCAATATTAATAAAGCGACTTTAGAAACTTATAGTTTGCCTGTATATCGGCCGGCCACCGGGGGATATACTTCTGCTCAAGGCTATTATCAAGATAGTTTAACAGATATTCAAAATACGATAAAAATATATTTAGGTTTGCAAGATCAAGAAACGATTAAAACCTTTAGTTTCTCCGTGAATGAACCATTCGTAGAACATACAGCAGGGAAAGGATTAAAACAAAATCCATCCTTAGAATTAATGCCAAATTTAATTGGTTCCGATATTTCGAAAGCCGAAGAGTTTTGTCAAAAGCATAATCTTACTTTAAATAAAGAGTATGTTAATCCGGGTGAAGCCCATTATAATGCGGATGTCGCGCCAGGCTTAATCGGGGATCAAGATGCGCGAATTGGCACTTTAATTAAAGAATTAACTAGTTTAACGATTTATATTCCTAATAGTGGGGAAAGTAATAAAAATAGTTCAAATAATACCTCTAAGGAAGAAAATAAAACTGAAACTGAAGAAGATTGTGATGAAAAAAATCCTGACCTTGGTGATGTTTTAAATCTCTTTTAACACAAAAAAAGGGCTGTAATGAAATAATTTCATTCAGCTCTTTTTATTCTAATTCATTATTATCGGTTTCCTCATCAACGATTGGTTTTGACGTTTGTTCTTTATTATTGGTTTCTTCATCGGCTTTTGAATCATCTGGGGTAACCATATTTTCGACATTCTCATCAATAGCATTAACGCGAATTTCCAAACCATCACTCATATTAGCCGTAAACTTAGAATAAGCGGCTTTAACAACATAAGTACCATTTTCCGGATTAGTAACCGTATATGTATTATTTTCGGTTCGTCCTAAATAGGTTAGATTGTTCGAAGCATCTTTGAAATAGATTTGATAACCTAAAGTGCCAATATAAGTATTATTATAATTGATTCGGGCTTGATAGTATTTACTAGCGTGATTATCGTAATATTCATTAAAGAATTCGGTTAAATAATCATTATTAATGGCATCAGGAGTTTTAATTGGGCTCCAACTTAAGGTTAAGGTTGAACCATTGTATTTTTTATCGCCATTGGTTGGATTACTTAATTTGGCAAAGCGGGTAGATACTTCTGTTGGTTCCGTACCTTCTTTGAAGATTTCAGTTGTTTTTAAACTTTCGGGAGTATATTCACTGGCTAGTTGGGCTGGGAAAGTTTCTAATTCCACGGTTGCTGTAACAATGCCTTCAGGAACTTCAAACTTTTTATTTTTGGAATAAACGCGGGAACCGACGGCTTTCATAATGGCTTTTCGGGCTGTACCCCCGCGGTTAATATCGAGATAACTATCACTAGTTGTCGTATCATAACCAAGCCATAGGGCCACACAATATTCGGGACTATAAGTTATGTTCCAAGCATCGTTCGTGGCATTACTTGGAATGTTATGTTCTTTACTATAAGTAGCATCAATCGTTGTAGTTCCGGATTTAGCCGCAATGTCTGTACCACTTACGGAAACCCCACCGACACCACTTTGGGCGGCAGTCATTAAAATACTCGTAATCATATAAGCGGTTTCTTCGCTCATAACTTGTTCTTTTTCGTATTTGTATTCAACTGTTTCGCCAGTTTGAACATATTCTATTTTCGTATAAATATATGGTTTAATATAATAACCTCCACGGCCATAAGCCGCATAAGCCGCACTCATTTGGAGTGGACTAACACCATCAAAGCCCCCGATGGAAGCAGATTCATAAAGCGTACTACCATAATCAATACCTAAACTATGAACAAAGTTAGGAATATAAGTTTTATCGGCTTTATTAACGGCTTGAAAAGCCCGAAGGGCTGGCGCATTTCGCGAAGTAGAAAGGGCTGTGCGCATCGTCATTAACCCATTAAACTTTCGGTCGGAATCATTAATTGGTTTACCGGTCGAATAATTCGTTGCTTCATCTAAGAACATCGAATAAGGAGAACCCTGTAAGTATTCAATATAAGGACCGTAGTCAAATAAGATTTTCGCTGTTGATCCTGGTTGTCTTCTAATGTCGGTTGCCCGGTTAGTTCCTTTAGCCCCGGCATTATAATTTCGGCCACCCGATAAGGCAACAATCGAACCATTTTCGGTACTGGTAATCGCAACCCCTTCTTGTAATTTTTCTTCCATTTTCTTATTAAAAGGATATAATTTTCCTTCTTCTAATTGGGTTAAGACATCTTGGACTTTTTTATCGACCGTTGTATAAATTTTCATTGGCACACTTTGAGGATCTTTTTTTGTATTTTCTCGAACTTGATTTAAAACGTAATCGACAACAGCACTATTTGTTTCGGTATTATCTTCCTCCCCTTCATGACTAACAAGAAGAGATTCAATTGAAATTTTTTGGGCATCTTCCTTTTCTTGTTCGGTAATATAACCATGTTGCACCATTAATTTTAAAACGGTATTTTGCCGAGTCCTTAAATTATCGGTTTTCGTATAAGGATTATATTGCGTTGGATTTTGGAACATGCCGGCGAGAATTGAGGCCTCCGCTAAAGTTAAATCAGAAACACTTTTATCGAAGAAATATTGACTGGCTAGTTCCACCCCGGCAATTCCTTTGGCCACATATTTATTAGTAGGCCCCGAAAACCACATGGTATTAACATAGAATTCCATGATTTCTTCTTTGGTATATTTACTTTCCAATTTAAAAATTGCCATATAGATATCGGTAAATTTCCGAATAATCCCTTCAATACCATGAGATTCGGAAGAGGTATAATCTTTTTTTATTATTTGCATGGAAAGCGTTGAGGCCCCTCCGGCTTTATCATTACCCAGTAATTGTCCTAAAAAGGCCTTTCCAAAACGGGCGACATCTAAGCCTGTATGTTGGAAAAATCGTGAATCTTCGGTGGCTACAATGGCATCAATTAGTACTTGAGGTAAATCCTCATAATAAACTAATTCTCTTTCTTCTGAACCAATTTTTAACATTTCCGAACCATCGGCATAATAAAGCGTCGTTGATTCTTTAGAATATAATTTTTCCGTATCAAATTCCGGCGAGGTAATAATAATGAAAAGAGCAAAGAGTAAAATACATGTAATGCCAATAATCCCTATAATTAATATAATAGCCCAAATATTTAATTTTACTTTGGGACTTTTGGGTTTTCCACTCTCTTTTTTTGTTCCTTTCGTCTCTTTAACCGGAGTTAAATCTTTTTTAACTAATTTTAATTTTTTCATTCTTTTCCTCCAATAATTTATCAATTACACTTAAGTAATCTAATCCTTTACTAAAATTATATTTTATTTCATAACCATTTTCGATAATATAGGCAAGGGGAATACTTTGCCGTTTACCTTCTTCTTTAAACTTGAGAAAATCAGATCCCATTAAAACATAAAAACTATCATTAATTTGAATTAAAAGAAAAACGATCCCTCCATGTTTATAAATGTGTTCGATATGTTTTATTTGATGGGGACTAACATTGCTTAAAGGAAATGAGGTCTTATGATGCGTAACTTTGGCATCAAACTCAATATAATAACCTTTATATAAGCCATTGTAATCCAAAGTTGAGGGTTTTTGAAAATAGGCCTCTTCAATTTTGGCTAAAGCATAATTTACTTTGACAATCCCAATAGGTGTCGGTTTTTTATAAATATATGCTCGATCGTGGTCAATATAATACTCATTGGTAATTTCCACTAAGTATTCTAAATCCATACCTCGATTCGCGTGATTATTTATTTTCGTATAATTTTTTTTAATATTATTTGGGTATAACAAAACAATCACCTAACATAAATTATAGCATACTTTCACAAATTTTAATATGAATATAAAGGCGCTAAATTGTCTTGACTGTCAACTGTCAAGCTTAAAAGTTTTGGCATGTTTTGTCGAAACTAATGCATTATTTTTCATTATTTTATAAAATAAGATGGGTGAAGAAAAAATGCCATATGATTTTTTAATAAATGAGGTTATTGCTAAAATTGATAATTTAGAAATTGATCTTTTATACCATTATGTGCGCAATATTGACAAAAAGCGATAAACAATCTATAATTTACTCATGGAAGGTGAGAGTATTTTGTATAATGATAGATTATATTTATCTCCGCGGGAGATATTAGAAAAAGAATTTAAAATTGATGCTCAAGGATATCGACCTCAAGAAGTAGATAAGTTTTTGGATATGGTGATCCGCGATTATACAGAATATGGTAATATTATTAAAAAGTTAGAACAAGACATTAAAGATTTAACGGATGATAATATTAAACTCAAAAAAGAAATCCGTCGGTTACAAGATGAAGTTACTACCGCGGGTAGTCAAAATAGTAATCGGAGTATTAATAATGTCGACCTTCTTAAAAGAATTAGCCAATTAGAAAAAATAGTTTATGGCAATAATGAATAATTTCGAGGCAAATGCTGCATAAAATTAGTATGCAGAGGAAAGTCCATACTCGCACAGGCTGCGATGCTTGTAGTGTTCGTGCCTTGGGAAAAAATAACCAAGGGTAGCATTATGCTAACGGCTCCGAAATTTTCTTTTTTTAAAGAAGAAAGTAGGTCTAAAAGTGCCAAAGAGACGAGTTTTGTAGTGATACAAAAGTGGAACGTGGTAAACCCCGCGAGCGAGAAACCCAAATTTTGGTAGGGGAGCTTAAGTGGCGGAATTAAACAAAGCTTAGGACCTTGAAAAAGGTAGATAAATATTTGCCGCTTTCCTTAGGAAAGTACAGAAAATGGCTTATGAGAAATTATTTAATTTACAAAGGAGTGAAAAAGTTTTGAACGAAATTGGCGAGGAACTCTACTTGGCTCGGGAAAAGGCGGGAATAAACCTAAAAGAGGTAAGTAAGGATCTCAACATAAAAGAAGAAATTTTGGAAAATATTGAAGCTGGTCGCTCAGGGGCTTTCAAAGATGTTTTTGAACTTAAAAACTATATTGCAGAATATGCAAAATATTTGGGTTTAGAAACAGAAAAAATCTTAGATAAGTTTAATGAGTATATGTTTGAATATACTTCCAAAATTCCGATTAAAGAAATTGAAAAAACAATTGAGTTACAATTAAAGGAAGAAGCCAAAAATGAAACTAATGAAATGGCCAGTCCTTATACAAAGACACCAAGAAAATATAGTAAAAAAGTTTATATTTTAATTTATGTTTTGGCCTTAATTATTTTGGCTCTCGTGGTGGCTTGGTCTGTCAAACAAATAACTATTAGTAATCAAAAAACTAATGTCATAAGTTATAAGGAGTAGTGAAAAAATGAATTTACCCAATAAAATTACGATAACGAGAATTATTATTTCCGTAATAGTTTTAATTATGTTATTAGTACCTTGGTATTCTTTAGGCATTGAATGGCCCGAATATTTAGTAGGCAGCATTAATGTTAGTTTAAAATATATTATTGCCGGTTTCTTATTTGCCATTGCCGCTTTCTCTGATTTTTTAGATGGTTATTTAGCCCGGAAGAATAATGAAGTAACTGACTTTGGTAAAGTATTAGATGCCATTGCCGATAAAATATTAGTAAATGGGGTCTTAATCATTTTGGCCTATGAAAGAGCCATTTCCATTGCCATTCCGGTTATCATTATTACAAGAGATATTATAGTTGATTCCCTTAAAATGGTATCAGGTAATAAAGGTAAAGTTGTGGCTGCTTCTATTTTAGGCAAAATCAAAACTATTTTTATGTTAGTAGGTATCGTTTTAACCTTATTCTACAACTTACCATTTGAATTAATTAGCATTCCAGTAGCCGATATCTTCTTATTAATTGCTACTATATTCTCTGTAATATCAGGTTGCCAATATTATTTTAAAACTAAAGATTTAATCTTACCGGAAAAAAGTAAATAATTAATAAAAGTTAAGCAATAAGTGAGTCAATCATTTATTGCTTTTTTTCTTGTCAAAAAAATTAAAATATATTAAAAGGGAAAAGCAGTAAAATGGATAAAAATAGAAGAAAGTCTTTAATTTAAGTTTAAAACAAATATTGCTAATATAGTAAAAAACAATGAATCAAAGGACAATGGCTACAATTGTCAAACCCCAATGATTCGTTTTCTATTAACGATAATAGCCCAAATGCCTCACAAAATCAAAATTGTAATTTCAAAAGAAGATATATTAAATATTCCAAATAAAATATCAAATCCAACTAATATCGTAAAAGAAGAAACTCAAACTTCTGAGGGGTAAACAATAAAGTATATAAAAAGATACAACAATAATACTACTTATGTAGTAGAAATTGTACCTGAAAAAAGCAATACTTTAAAAATAAAAACAATGTGGAAAAAACCTTCTACTGTAATTAATGGTATTGCTACCCCTAATTCAACGCCCTTAGCGAAAGATAGTGATATTTCTTCCACATCTTGCAAGAATAATAGCACAACTAATCATCAAAGTCAATTTTCACCATTATTATATTAATAGTAAGGATGTGTTTACGAAAGCGGCAATATGAACCATAGCAGTGTGACTGCCTATATTATTATTCGTCCTGACTTCGATTTTTTAAATACTTTATTTTTTTCTTATTTAGTCAAAATCCTAGGCAATATCTTAGATTTAGAATAGGATAAATTAGAAAGGAAGATAATTTATGAAATATTATAATGAAGAATTTAAAGATATGAAGCAAGAAAAGGCTTTTGAAGGTGCGGAAATGGGTTGTTGTGAACAACCAATGATGGGAGTATCAACTTGTTGCCAACCAATTGTGGAATGTCCTCAAGAAAGAGTATGTCACCGTTATATTTGTTATGAAGTACCTCATATCCAACCTTGTAATACGCGCATTATAAATCATCATGTCTATCGTCATACATTCCGTCCAGAATTCACTTGCTGTGAAGAAAATGTTGTTTCTAACGTTTACGATCGCAATTGTTGTATGTAATTTTTAAAAACTTTTAATTATACTAACAAATAAGTTTTGGCTTATTTGTTTTTGTATGTTATAATGAACCAGGAGAGAGGGTATAATAATGAAAGATTTTATCAAAAAACATCAAAAACTTTTAATTATGTTGGGGGTATTATTATTCTTCCTTATCCTCGGTTATATTTTCCCTTATTCGGGTGATGATTGGTATTGGGGAAGCTCAGTAGGCTATGCTAGATTTAAAACTTTCTTTCATGATTATAATGGCCGTTATGCGGCGAATATAATATCCTTGGTGGTTAATCGTTCATTGGTATTACGCACTTTTTATGTTGGCATTTTACTCTTTTTGATTCCTTATCTAAGTTACAAATTGATTAATGAAAAGCGCTTTAGTTTATTCCTTTTAGCCACATTTTTATTACTAGCTGTTAATAAAAGCATGTTTCGGCAAGTTATTGCTTGGACATCAGGTTTTGTTAATTACACCACACCGGTTGTTTTATTGCTCGTGTATTTTCATTTTTTGAAAAGTACTAAAGAAAATAAAATGATTTATTTGCTCATGTTCTTTTTGGGTTTTGGTCTGACCCTGTTCGTCGAGCATATTACAATCTATTCGATTGTAATAAATATTAGTATACTAATATTTGCTTATCTTAAATCCAAAAAGATTTCCTTTAAAAGTTTGTTTCATTTAGCTGGTTCTGTGGCCGGAGCAATATGTATGTTTACTAATGGTAACTACTTAATGGTTCTTGAAAATAAATCCGGATATCAAAAGATATCGCATAGTTTCATTGATATTATTCGTCGGGCTCATGCAAATATGACGACGATTTATAAAGAAGCAGTTATGAATAATATCTGGCTAAATATTATTTTAGGTGTTTTACTTTTAGCCATTATTATTAAAGTTTTATATAAGAAAAAAGAAAAGAATTCGAAGAAAAAAATTATGGGTTATAGTGCTATGGTTATTATTATTGGCTTTTTAATGTATTCTTTATTAGCTTATTTAAATCCTAATTGGCGTATTTTATTAAATTATACTCCTTATTTTGAATTTTTAATTACAGTTTTATTTTACTTTAGTATTTTACTTGTCGTTTTATTATTTATTGATAATGCCGATTTAAAACGGAATATTTTCTTTTATTGGTTTAGTATTGGAGTTTTAATTGGTCAATTATTCTTTGTTTCTCCAATTGGTAGTCGTTGTTTCTTTATTTGTTATGTCTTATTTATTCTAATTATTTTAGAATTATATAATTATTGTTATAAAAAAGATCTTTTATTTGTTAATCATTTATGCGGTTTAGGTATAATTATTTTCATGGTTTATTTAGCAAGTATTTATCTATATACTTATAAAGTAGATCAAGAAAGAATTCGGGATTTAATTAAAGAGGTGGAAAAGGGCAATAAAGATATTAATTTTGAAAATTTACCATACGATGAATATGTTTGGGATGGTAATGTCTATGATTACACCACTTATGATAAATTAAAACATTACTATCATATACCCGATGATGTTATAATAAATGGCTTTTCTAATAAAGGAGTAAAAAGATGAAAAAAAGTTCGAATATATATATATATATATATAAATTATTGGCTTACGCGTTTTTAATTCTGTTTCTCTTTTTTCCAAATTTTATAATTTTTAGTACAACCAAATATTTATTTTTACCAACTTTTATTATCATGACCGGATTGCTTTTAATGAATTATAAAAAATGGCACTTTTTAGATAATCCTAAAACGATTTATATTATTTTGCTTTTAGCATTCTTATTTAGATTAATTTTTATCTGGCGAATCAGTGATAATGTGTTTCAGGTATCTGATTTTGTCAAAGTTTTTACTAATGCTAAGGCTGGTGTTTTTGCCGGTAATCCTTTTTATTATCAGACAGCTTATCATTATATTTTATATACATTTTTAAATTCTTTATTATTTAAAGTTTTTGGAGCACATCAGATTGTTTCTTTACTATTTAATATGGTAGTTGTTTTCTTCGCAGCGATTTTTATTTATAAAATTGGGCAAAAATTATTTTCGAGTCGGAGTATTGCCAATTTAGCAACAATAATATATTTGGCATGGCCATCTTTGTTTTTGTACCCCCTTATTATGTCTCCAGATCATTTATGCCTTTTATTTATTTTAATTTCCCTTTATTTAGTTTTAATTATTTTCGAAAAATTACCAAATTTGACGAAAAAAGATGGCATATATTTGCTTTTAGCGGGAATTACGATTTCCCTAACGGGCTTTTTTAAAAATTTTGCTCCGGTTTTACTTATTGCTTTGGTTATAATTTTAATTTTAAGAAATTTAAAAGAAAAGAAAATCTTAAAAAATTCGCTTATTTCTCTTGTTCTAATTAGTGGCGTATTTCTTTTAAATAATAGTTTAATTTTCCGTTTTGAAGAAAATTTAATTGATGCGAAGATTATGAAAAATCAATTAAGCTATTACATGTATGTTGGTTTAGGTATTGAAAATGAGGGAGTTTATAGTGCTAACCGTTATGGCGAATATCAAGAATATTTAAAGCAAAATAATTTTAATATGGCTAAAGCGAATAAATATTTTCGCCATAAATTAGTTCTGGAAATAAAAAATAATTACGGAAAATTCCCCTTGCTTTTATATAATAAAAGTGTGAGAAACTATACATCTATTGATAATCTTCATTATTGGGTTAAAGAAAGTATCAATGTTCAAAATATTAAGGAATTTGATACTAATGTCATTCAACCGATGGATAATATTTTTTATATTTTAGTCTTGCTCTTTAGTATGCTGGCATGTGTATTCAATATTTTGCAGGATAAACCTAATTTTGGCTTATTATATATTCATTTGCTTTTTTTCGGTGGATGTTTGATGCTCTTATTTGCCGAATCGCAAGGTCGATATAAATATGCTTTATTACCCCTTCTTTGTATAACTAGTGCTTTCGGTTTATATCATGGTTATGATATAATAAAGAAAATAGTTAAAAAGAAGTGAGGAAGAAAAATGACTAAAATTAAAGTAATGAGTATCTTTGGCACTCGGCCTGAGGCCATTAAAATGGCCCCTTTAGTTAAAGAATTAGAGCGGCGGGACGAAACAGAAAGTATCGTTTGTGTAACGGCTCAACATCGGGAAATGTTAGATCAAGTTTTAGAAACTTTTAAAATTAAACCCGATTATGATTTAAATATTATGCAACAAGGTCAAACGTTAACTGATATAACGGTAAAAAGTATTCAGGGCTTGGAAAGCGTAATTAAAGAGTGTCAACCCGATATTATTTTAGTTCATGGGGATACTTCAACAACCTTTGCCGGGGCTCTTGCGGCTTTTTATAATCAAGTAGCGATTGGCCATGTGGAAGCCGGACTTAGGACTTATGATAAATATAGTCCTTATCCCGAAGAAATGAATCGCCAAATGGTGGATCGGCTAACTGATATGTATTTTGCACCTACGAAATTGAGTAAAGAAAACTTAATTAAGGAAAATATTGCCGAGGATAAAATCTATGTAACCGGCAATACCGTGATTGATGCGATGAGTACAACCATTAGTGATGAATATACGCATCCGGAATTAAACTGGTTAAAACCAGATGATAGAATGATTTTACTTACGGCTCATCGCCGGGAAAACCTAGGGGAACCAATGCGGCGGATTTTCAAAGCTATTCGTCGTATTGTCGATGAGTTTCCGGATGTTAAAGTAATTTATCCGATCCATAAAAATCCTAAGGTTAGGGAGGTTGCTGAAGAAATTTTTGCCGGTTGCAATCGCGTTCGGTTAATTGAACCTTTAGAGGTATTTGATTTTCATAATTTTCAAAATCAGAGTTATTTAATTTTAACGGATTCCGGTGGTATTCAAGAAGAAGCACCTTCTTTAGGGAAACCTGTTTTAGTATTAAGAGATACAACGGAAAGACCAGAAGGAATTGAGGCCGGAACTTTGAAATTAGTGGGCACAGATGAAGAATTAATTTATCAAGAGACGAAAAAACTTTTGGAAGATAAAGCGGCTTATGAAAAAATGAGTAAGGCTTCTAATCCCTATGGGGATGGTCATGCGAGTGAAAGAATCGTGGATGCCATTATTGCAAAAATGTCAAATAAATAAGTTAAATGGGTTGGGACTTTCCATTTAGCTTTTTTTTTGCTATAATACAAGTAACGAAAAAACTTTTTATTTTTAGAAAGGTGATTAAATTGAGTAAAATAAAAATTTTAGGTTTAGGTGGCTTAGCCGAAAGTGGCAAAAATATTTATGTTATCGAAGTTGATGAAGATATTTTTGTTTTTGATTCCGGTATTAAGTATGCCAGTGGGAATGTATTAGGCATTGATTATATTATGCCCGATTTTAGTTATTTAGAAAAAAATCAAAAACGGATTAAAGGTCTTTTTATCACTCATGGTCATAAAGAAAATATGGGGAGTGTGAAAGAATTTTTACAAGTTATGCCCCATGTTAAAGTTTATGCTACTAAATATACTAAATTTGAATTATTAGAAGATGGGGTTAATGCTGAAAGTATTGTGGAAATAAAACCCCATAAAAAGTTAAACTTTGGAACCAATTCCGTTTTTCCAATTAGTGTTACGCACAGTACGCCCGATGCTGTGATGTATGTTTTAAATACGCCTGATGGGGCCATTTGTTACACGGGAGACTTTATTATTGATCCCACGATGCAAGGGGCCTACGATATGGATTTAGGCAAAATTGCTTATGTAGGCAAACAAAATGTTTTGTGTCTTCTTTGTGAATCTAGTTTTGCCGAAGTTCATGGTCATACCTCACCGCATCACCGGTTAGAAGAGTTTTACCGGGATACGATTAATCATAATGAAAAACGAATTTTATTTTCTGTTTTATCTGGTCATTTATACACGATTGAAGAAATCTTAAAAGCCGCTTTAAATAAACATCGCAAAGTTATTTTAATGGGTAAGAGTTTACAAAATACCATTAATTTTGCCCGTAAGGAAGGTTATTTAACGATTCCTGATGATTTACTGGGGGATCTATCCAATATTAATGATGATAATGCGATTCTTTTAATTAATGATGATCGGGCATATCCTTATGCTAATTTAAATAAGATTTTAAATGGTTATGATAAGTTTGTTAATCTAAAACCGACCGACACTATTGTTTTTGCCGAACCCCGTTATGATAGTACGGAAAAGATTTTGGTTAAACTGCAAAATGAACTAGCCATGTTTGGTTGTAATATTGTAACGATTCCCAAAGAAAAAATGATTTTACACCATGCGGCGCGCGAAGATTTGATGCTTATGATTAAATTAATGCAACCGAAATATTATATGCCAGTTAAAGGTGAATATCGTTATATGTTTAATAATGCCACTTTAGCCGAAGAATTAGGCATGCCGAAAGAAAACATTATTTTAAAACAAAATGGCGAAATGGTCTTTTTCGAAGATGGCATTTTAGTTGATAAACGGGAAATCTTAAAAGTTAATGATATTTTAATTGATGGTAATTCAAATGATGACATTGGCGATTTAGTTATTAAAGACCGCGAAATGTTAAGTGAAAACGGTATTGTTTTAATAAGTGCCACTGTGGACCGGCAACATAAAGTTTTGTTGGTTGGACCTGAGGTTACCACCCGCGGTTTTATCTACATTAAATATTCACAAGATATGATTGCCGAAATTAAAGCCATTTGTGAAGAAATAATTAACCGTAATATTAATCCGAAATATGTCGATTATAACCAAATAAAGGTGGAAATTAGAGAAGAATTAAGTCGGTACTTATATCAAGAAACCGAATGTAAACCGATGATTATCGCGGTTATTCAAGAAGTATAAACTATGTAAAAATTACCTATACTAGCAATAGGTGATTTTTTTTGATGAAAAGAGATATTGAAATTCTTAATAATATTTATGAAATCGTGGATATGGGCGTTATTGGAATTGATAATGTGTTAACCAAAATTGAAAGTCAGGCCTTAGAAAAAATATTTATTGATGAGCGCCGGGAATATAATTTAATTCGCCAAGAAGCCAGTAAACTTTTAGCCGAGTATGAAGAAAAAGCCCAAGGAGTAGGGAAAATGGCTAAAATTAGTAGTACTTTAATGACCGAGATGGAACTATTAAAAAACGCGAGTGATAATAAAATTACCAAAATGATGATGGGCGGAACCAATAAAGGTATAATTGAATTAACCTCACTTTTAAATAAAGGACCAATTAAAGATGAAAAAGTCGCGGATTTAAGTCAAAAATTAATTGCAACTTTAGAACATAATATTCAAGATTTAAAAAAATATTTATAAATTTAAACTCCTTAAGGATATATTCCTAACTTTTTATTACTTAAGGATATATTCCTAACAGTAATAAGGAGTGAAAAATAAAAAACACTCCTTTTTAAGTGAAAAAAAAGAAAATAAAAAAATTTTTCGCAAAAC
>CANRAJ010000015.1 GCA_947628545.1 uncultured Bacilli bacterium
TAGTGATATAATTAAGTTGTTAAAGGAGAAAATAAAAGGCAATAGAAAATTTGGAAACTTGTTCTATTACCGTGCCAGTAGAATGAAACAAACCTAGTAGGTTTGGCAATATAGATTAGGGAGATAAATTATGGATTTTAAAGAGTTTAGTAATCCTGAAGCAAAAGATTATGATATAACTAGTAGTTCTGAGAAAAACCTAACTAATAGGGCAACAGAGAACCCTTATATAGAGCAATTGATTGATTTGATTGGGATTTTAGAAGATATTACTGAAGAAGAATTACAACAAAATTATGGTATTAGCATAAAGGAATATCTTCATCCCAATGCTGAAACAATTATTAAAGTTAAAGATGCCCTAGAAATAAGAAAAGGGAGATAATTAAAATTTGGAAATTGATAGAAATATCAATTTTTTGTTGAACAGCTACCTTTGATTTAGTACAATAAAATCGAAAGCAGGATAATAAATGATTAGAGCATTATGGCAACAGTATCGCATAAGAAGATTAATAATTATTTTAGGAATAATTATGTTTATAATTTTATTTAAATTAGCAATTGATTATATGAATTATTCATTTTCTAAGACATTTATTTTTGAAAATGAAGATGGATATCCTTATGATTGTATGAATTATGTAAAAAATACTAAATTAACAATTGCTGATTTTATAAATAGTGAATTCAGTGATGAATATACGGAAATTTATGTTAAAAATGAAAAAATGTATATTGCATGTTTAAAAAATATAAAATATCTTATTTATCCGTCATTTTTTAAGAGAAATGATCCAGCAATAAAATATTCTTTAGATGATGCTTTACAAAAAAAATTTACTACTTTAGAAGAATTAGAAAATTATTATGATAATATATTTTCTGATTTTCCGGATTTATCTATTTTTAAAACGAAGGATTTAATAATTTATAATAATGAGTTTAAGAAAAGATATTCTTAGGTTATAGTTTATACTTTAGATGCCTTATATGTTGATTCAAAAATATGGTATAATTGACATGATTTAAAGAAATTTTATATGGCTTAAGTAAAATTAATATTAAAGTTTAAGAAAAGAGAATGCGTAAATTATATGGAAAAAATAAAAGAAATAGTTAATAATTTAAAATTAGGACAAGTAATTATAATGCCAACGGATACGACTTATGGTATTGTTTGTGATGCAACTAATGATGCGGCAGTAGCAAGAGTGTATGCGGCCAAAAAAAGAGATTTAGCAAAACCCTTACTTATTTTAGTAAGTGATGAGAAAATGTTAAAAAAATATACCCAAGAACTTTCTTCTTTAGAAAAAGAATTAATTAAAAGATATATGCCCGGTCCTTTAACAATGTTATTGTTAAAAAATGATTTAATTCCCGATATTGTTACCGCTTCTTCACCTTATGTTGGAATTAGAATTCCCGCGGAAGAAGATTTACAAAAGTTAATTAAGTTATTAGGTAAACCAATAATTGCTACTAGTGCTAATATATCGGGCAGTGAAATAATAACAAGTGTTACCGATATAGAAACTGATTTAATTACTAATATTGATTTAGTTGTTGATGGGGGCTTTATTCAAAGAGAACCTTCATCATTAATTCAAGTCCAAGGAGAAAAAATTAAAATTATGCGGGATGGCAAAATTGCTCAACAAATTATCAAAGATTATGCTTCTAAAATAGAAAAATAGCATAATCTTTTTTTAAATTTCATATTTAATATTAATTAATATTTAGGTTGAATTTATTACTTTAATTAGATAAAATATAGATGCGATTAAATTAATAGATTTTTATTGATTTTTCTAAAAAATATGATATTATAACATAACTAATTGCTTTGTTATGCAAAAAGAAAGGTATGATTCAAAATGCTTAATCAAAATAATAATCGAAGAAACAAAATAGTTGCGATATTAATGAGTTTTGTGGTAATTATTACCGGCTTTATTGGTATGCGAAATTCTCACAAAAATAAGACCAAAGAAGAAAATAATTCGCGCATTCAAGTAGAAGAAATGGCAACGCCAAGCCCAACAATTTTGCCTACAACAACTCCTAATTCAACAAAAATAGTTGAGAATACAAAAATGCCTACGATAGTTCCTACGGTTACGCCAGAAGAAACGGCTATACCAACTTATGTACCAGTAAAACCTGTGGCTACGCAAAAGCCTAAAGTAAATAATAATTGGAATTCTAGTAATAAGCATAATAGTAATAATGGTTCTGGTTCTCATAAACCGGCGGCAACAGCCAAACCAACGAATAAGCCAGTAGCCCCAGCAGAACCAACCGAAACTATAAAGCCAACTGCAACAACAAAGCCAACGGCAACACCAAGACCAACAACAAAACCAACGGCTACACCTAGACCAACAACAAAACCGACGGCTTCAGCCAAGCCAACTGAAACTGTAAAGCCTACAGGTACACCAAAACCTACGTCTACACCTTGTGCTCATAAAACAGTTAATGTTGGTAGCACCCATTATACTTCAAATGACAATGGTACACATATGGTAATAACTAATAAGCAATGTGCTGATTGTGGTGCCGATTTAACAGAAAGTCATTCTGATAGTTGCTCCTTTGGTTCATTCCAAAATAATGGTTCTAATGAAATCAGAAGTTGTTCCTTATGTGGCTACAGTGAAACGCGTGGTCATTCCATGAGCGGTTACCAAAATAATGGCGCTGATGAAATAAATACTTGTTCAACCTGTGGCTATTCCGAACATCGTGGTCATTCAATCAGTGTTTCTAATGGTGGTTTTTGCCGCGATCTAAGTCAAGGTTGTTATTACAAAGTTTCATCTTGTTCGACTTGTAATTATTCTTCTACATCGATAGAACCGCATCAAATCTCAAAAGAAGAAGATGCATATGGTTATACCGAAAGATGTGTTCGGGGTTGTGGTTATGTTAACACCGTCGAATATGATTATGAAAATAATGATTTAAATATAATTGCAAGTAATACAAATCAACAAGTACTAGTACGGAAGAAAAATTAATAAAGTAGGGAGAGACTAATGGAAAATAAAAGTAGTAAAAAATGGTATCAAAAAGTAAGTAATTGGTTAATTATTGTAGCATGTGTTATTTTAATCCCAATTCTTTTAATCAACCTTTGGATTATTTATCAAGCTAAAACTAATGAAAAGGAAATACCAAGTGTCTTTGGTTATAAACCATTTATTGTTTTATCTGGTTCAATGGAAACAAAGATTCATAAAGGTGATTTAATTATTGCCAAAATTGTAGAACCAGCATCTTTAGAAGTAAATGATATTATTGCTTTTCGAGATCAAGAAGATACAGTTACAACCCATCGTATTATTGATGTCATTACGAACGATGGCGAAACATATTTTATAACAAAAGGTGATGCCAATAATACCCAAGACCAAAACTTAGTGGCTTTTGATGATGTGGAAGGTATCTATGTTTTCCGCATTCCAGGCATTGGTAGTATTATGAATTCCCTTTCAGAACCAACAACAATTATTATTGTTTTAATGGGTATTACCCTAATTTGTGTCATTGGTTTTGGTATTTCAACCAAAAAACAACGAGAATTAGAAAAGAAAGAATATTTAGAATATAAGAAAATGAAAGAAGAACAAGCTCAAGCAAAAGCGGAAGAAACTAAGAAAACCGCCCCTAAGAAAAGTTCTTCTAAGAAAAATACGAAATCTTCAAGTAAGAAGACGAAATAATTTTGGGTAAACTATCCCTCGGGATGTTTACATAGATTATAGGAATAGCATAAATTCCTATGCATAAAAATTTATGCAAAAATTCTAAAACGGGGGAGGTGAAAAAATGAACAAGAAAGTAATCGCTTTAGTAGCTTTAGTTTTTGCTGTAGTTGTTACAGGTTTCTCTGTAAGTGGTACTTATGCAAGATATATTGAAAAAGGTGAATATTCTGATAAAGCTCGTGTTGCTAAGTGGGGAATCGATTTTTCAAATGAAAAATTCTTTACTCAAAGTGCGGATTTATTTAAGAGCACATATGGATCTTATGTAACTTCTACCGGAGACGATGTTATCGCTCCAGGAACTTACGGAAACTATAATTTCAATATAACTTTTTCAGGTGACACAAAACCTGAAGTTAAATACGAATTATCTACCGAAGTAACAGTTACTGATAATACTAATAAGTTGAAATTTGCTATTGTCAAAGGTGGTAGTGCTTTAACTTTAGATGAATATCAAACCGGTCTAGGAGACCCAGTTGCTGAATTTAGCGAAGGTACATATTCTAAATACAATTTAAGCGCTGAAGATTTAACAAAAATTCTTAAATATCTACTTGTTGGTAGTGTTGAAGGTTCAGCTGTTACTAAAAATCCTGGTGAAGCTTTGGCTACAACAAGTAATGGTAGTTATACTATTTATTGGATGTGGGATTTCAATAGTAGCGAAGATGCTGCAGATGGTACAAATGTATCCGATACTAAGTTAGGTAATGGTAAAGATACAGATTATACTGGAACTGCTGGTTCTGCTGCAAGCATTAATATTAGCTTAACTGCAAAACAATTAAATAGTTAATTAAACGGAAGTTATTTAACTTCCAAATAAAGATATATCTTTATTTATTGATACTTTTGTATCAATAAATAGTATTAATATGTCCTTATTTGGGTGTTAAATACCGAGAAAGGAGTAAAAGAAGATGCAAGATGATGAAAAAATAACTAAAAGAAGATTAAGACGCATTATAGAAATTATAGTTATTATTATCATTATTCTTTTACTTATTACTTGTTGTACGTCTAAGTATTGGGGTCGAATTGGATCTATTGATAATGATGGTAGTGTAACAATCGATGATGATACGGATGATTTAGAAATTATATTAAATAAAGAGTTACAATTTTATAATGAAAAATATACGATGTCTTTAAGTGACGAAGATTTAAAATTAAGTTTTTTTTATCAAAAAATTAATCCTAAAGAAATAACTTGTTATACGGCTGATCCAAGTATTGCTACTTGTTATGTTGATCGTAATTATGTTGTTGTTTTACCAAAGAAAAAAGGTAATGTTAATGTTTTTGTTGAGGCCTTAACTAATGGTAAAAGATATTTAGGTAAGGCAAAATTAACAATTACGGCTGCAACAAAATATATTAAATTATCTAAAAATAAAGTAGCAATTGATTTAAATACAACTGATATGGTACAAGTACCTTTTTCCCTAGTAGGTTTTAGAGGTACGCCTAAAGTTAGTGTTAGTGATGCAAATGTTGTTAAGGCAGAGGTTAAAGATGGAGTTTTAACTATTTGGGGTTTAAAAGATGGTGATAGTACAGTTACAATTAAAGTAAGTGCTAATGGCCAAACTTATCAAGCTAAAGTTTATGTTCAAGTTTTAGCAGTAAAACAAAATAATAATAGTAGTTTAAAAGATTTGAAAGTATCCGTCGGAGATTTACATTTCCAAAAAGATAAAATCAAATATACGCTTGAGGTTGAAAATCAAGTGACAAGGTTTAGCGTTACGGAATCTTTAGCCAGTAATAAAGCGCATGTTAAATATTATTATAATGGTGAAGAAGTTAAAGATTTAAAAGATTTAGAATTAAAAGTTGGGGCGAATAAAGTTGTTATTGAGGTTGAAGCGGAAGATGGCACTAAAACAACTTATGAAATAACAATTAATCGGGCTCAAGCCCATCAAACAGGTAATGAAGAAGAAATAAAAGAAAATTTAACCGTTAGTTCAGGTAAATTAAAACCTGATTTTAATCCCGATATTTTAAATTATGGAATGCAAGTTGATCGGCAGACGAAGAGTTTAGATTTCTCTTTCCAAAAAAGAAATGATACGATGGTAACTTATAAATTTAATGGGCAAACGGTAAATGATTTAAAAGGTTTAAAGTTACAAGGTGGAACTAATAAATTAGAAATTACCGAAACTGATCAAAATGGTAATCGTAAAACTTATACGGTCACAATTGAAAAAGAAAATGATAGTTATCTAAAAGATATTGAAAGTAATATTCTGTTAAAAGAAGAGTTTAGTAAAGAAAAGAATCATTATAGTTTAGATGTACCTTATCAAAAAAAATTACATTTAAAAGGAATAACTGAAAATAAAGATAGCAAAGTAACTTATAAATTAAATGGGGAAGAAATTACGAGTGATTCATTAAATGATAAATTACGGAGAGGCGAAAATAAACTTGAAATAGTTGTCGAAAATAGTGATGGTAGTACGACTACTTACACGGTTGATATTTTTAAACACTATCGGGTTGTAGAACTTGCCGGTGATGATTTTGTTTGTGATATCACGGGTTCTTGTACCATTGGTTATACGGTTTATGAATATACGGGTAAAAACAAACGAGTAGAGGTGCAAGATACGGTTGCAGTTAATATTCCGGGCTTTGAAGGTGATATTAATGTCACACCGGGTGGTATTAATATTGAGGCCAGTAGAGCCATGAATGGGGTAACTACAACTTTAGAAGCCACAATTGATGGTAGCAGGGATCAAGCTAACTTAAAGTTTGAAGAAAAATCTTATTATTTGCGCCCTGATACTAAAAAATATAATATTTATACGGAAGATGGTAAAGGTAATGGCTCTATTGTTTTAAACAATAATATCTTTAGTACTAGTCCAAGAGTGGAAAATAAAGGTAATCAAATCTGTTTATATGATGTTACGGATCCCGAAATTTATGTTTGTCTTACCGGAGAGGAAAATCTAAGTTTTGGTAATGTTGCCGGCAGTAATTCTTTAGCCCTAGATTTTACGGTTAGCCAAGCAGGTAACTATAATATTCATGTTGAGGCCAGTGTACCAGGAGTTACGGCTTTTGATCTTACAATTGAGGCAACCGAAAAACATGTCTTAATCCTTGATCCCAATGGGGGCTTTTTAGTCGATAGTAAAGGTTATGCCTATGATTCGCCTTTAGAGTTTGCTTTAGCAGATGGCGAGGTCTTTGATTTAAGTATTTATCAAACCGGTTATTATGTTGATCAAGAAAATTGTTGGTATTATCATTTAATTAGTTTTAACGAAAGTAAGACGGGCGATGGAAAAAGTTATGGCTTAACTGATAAAGTAACAGTTAAGCAAAATATGACTTTATATGCTATTTATAGTAAGGAAGATAAATCCGAAGAGGTCGAAATTAAAAAAAGATTATACTTTGTATTTGATCCGGAAACTAAAGATGAAGATACGATTTTTTATAGTCAAGAATATGGCAAAAAGATGCTTTATCCTGGGTTAAAGGGTAGTTTTGCTTTAACAATTAATAATGCACAAGTGGATACTTTAGAAATTACGGGCATGACGCTAGAAGAAGAAAGTGTTTGTGTGGATTCGGGCTGTCTTAATATGGCTTATGAAATTGAAGGTTACGCGGATAAATTTATCTTAAATAAAGAAAACCCTAAAGAAATAACCTTTGCCGAACCATTAGTTATTGGCAAAAATGATAATAAAACCATTAATTTAAAATGGGAATGGGAAGAGGTAAATGATGCTTTAGATACGGCTTTAGGTAATGCCACGGCGGAAAAAGAATTAGATTATTATTTAACCATTAGTTTAGACTTTATTATTAAGGATAAATCGTGTAAGATAGATGGAGTACAGCCATGAAAATAGTTAAAAAAATTATTTTAGGAACTGTTAGTACCATCTTGGGTTTAGTTTTAATCTTCAATTTATATAACATCTTTTGTTTAAAGGTTTTGCATCAAGATTTACCTTCTATCGGGGGCTATGCGCTTTTAGAGGTTATCTCGGGTTCCATGGAACCAACGATTAAAATTGGTGATTTAATTGTTATCGATAAAAATAGTCAAGATTATGCTCAAGGAGATATTGTTACCTTCACCGATGTTAATGGTTCTTTTGTTACCCACCGAATTAAAAAAGTGCAAAAAGAAAAAATGATTACGCAAGGGGATGCCAACAATACGGCGGATGAAGCGATGCCTTTAAGTAGTATTGTGGGGAAATATGTTTTTAAATTAAGCGGTTTAGGAAAAATTATTTCCGCTTTAAAAAGCCCTTTAGTAAGTATTATGATTTTAGCCATTGGCATTCTTATTTGCTTTTTAGTTAGTACGGATAAAAATGGTGATTTAATTCCTGATGAAGATACGAAAGAATTTAAAAAATATTTAAAGAAAAAAGCCAAAGAAGAACGGCAACAAAAAAATAAAATGCAAGAATTCTGGGCTAAATTAAAAACCAAGTTAGGTTTAAATAAAAATAAACCGAAACGGGTCCGGAGGAAAGTTAAAAGAAAGAAAAGGCCTAATAAAGGGGCAAAGAAAAAGAAGAAAAAAAATAAAAAGAAGTAGGTGAAAAAAATGAAAAGGTTATGGCAAAGTAAAAGATTTCGGAAAAACTTATATAAATGGTTAGGTATCTATATCGGTATTTTAGGTCTTATGACGACAGTCATAACCTATTCGCGGTATATATCAAGTATGGGGTATAGTGATTCGGCACGGGTGGCTAAATTCATTGTTGATGTCGATTTTACTGATGCTTGTGCGGGGCAAGACACTTGTGATATGAAAACTTATCGGCCGACCGAAAATATCACCTATAATTTTAAAATAAAAACGGATTTAGAGGTACTAACGGATTTAGTTTTAACGATGTATGTACCAGATATCTTTGATATTGCAAGTATTCAAGATAATGAGGGTAATGATATTACATTAACTCCTAAAACAACTTGTAGTGCAGAAGAAGCCACAACTAATCCGATGTGTCAGGATCGGTACCGGCAAAGTTTTGTACCAGTAGCGAATAAAGAAACAACATATACATTAGTTTTAAAGTATAATAAAAAGGATTTTGCAACGGTTGACGATAAAGATAAATATAGTATAATAATAGGGTATTCAGCTATTCAAAAAACGCGTTAATAAATATTAAGTGGGGGCAAGAATGTTAAAAGAAAATAAAAAAATAATAACGATTTTAGGTATAACTATTTTGTTGTTAACAACAATTCTTTTAACTGTGTTTCCCACATCGCATTCAAAATATATTGATATTAAACCTCAAGCATTAACTTTTGAAAATAATTTCTATACTTTAAATAAAGGAAATATTGATATTAATTTAGATGGAGATAATTCCAAATATGATCAAATGCGAGTTTACTTTATGTTTAATCGCAATGATATTAATCCGGGTACCAAAAAAGATGTCTATACCATTACCATTCCAAATAGTTGTACGGTTAATAGCATTAGTACAAAAGGAACAAGGAATATTAATGGTAAAACTATTACCATTAGTTATAGTAATAATACTAGTGATATTAATACTATTTACCTTGATTGTGCTGTTAATGAAGATCCCAATAATGATATTATCAAGAATCGGCAATTTGATATTAATGTAGAAATCAAGGAAAAAGTGGGTAGTGAAGCTAGTTTCGTTTATGTAAATGGTCTTTATCGGGCTTCTAGTAATAATCCGGAAACTATTGATCAATATTGGGAAAGATTTTTACCTCCTCTTGATCGGTTAGAGATTCCAAAAAGTGGAACGGTTACCCCTTTAAGTTTATATGAACAATTAAAAAGATTTTTAAATGAGCGGTATTTACCTTATATTCTAGCGGGAATGAGCGATTTAATGTTTGTGGATGATATTAATAAGTCCGTTAATGATTATATTGAATCCTACAATCCCGCGACGCATCCCGAATTAACCGTGGAAGATTTTTTAAAGATGGAAAAATTAGGTTTAGATATTACGGATGATGGTACTCAATATACCTTTATGTTGGAAGAAAACTTTATTGGTTATGCTTTAACTTTTGAAAAGAATGATTTACAAACTGTCTTCTTTTCTACTACTAATGAAAGTATTATTAATAATGCGTTTGAAGCGTATTTAAAACATTTTTATTCCTTAGAAGAAGATTATTTAACGATTAAAGATTATTTAGCTAAATTTACCCATAATATTTCGGATTATATCTTAAATGGCCTACCAAATATTATGGCCTTATCGCGTATTATTCGGTATGAGGGCTACTATCAAATTAATTTCTCCCGGTTATTAGAATATGCTCGTCATTCTACCGAAAGTCCTGTGGATATTGAGTTTAATGAAACAACATCTATGCGGAATTCGTTCTTTACGAGTATGGATACGGGCGCATATGGTCCCGATAGTGAATTAGGTGCTATTTTATCTGATGCCTCTCGGCAAACGATTAAAACCTATCGGGGTGAAATCTATAATTCGGTTATTAAAAACCATACCGTTAATGGGGTAGCCCAACCAACGGTGGCGTTTAATGATTACTTTATCCTTTATGACGAAGAAAAAGGTTATTATTTAATAGTTCGAGTCTTCTCGAATGGCCAAATTTGTAACCATTTAAATATTGAGGTTCTATCATTTAATAGTGGAGATGTTCCAGGTATAACCTTCACTAATAAAAGTGTGGTGGATGAAGCCACGGGTCTAATGCAAGAACAACTAGAAATAACCATAACGGCTAGTACAAATGAAAAGTTAAAAGAAGTAATAGCATCGTTAAACGATATGTTAGTGGCTAATGCTTATGCCGAAAACATTGGTGATGAACTAACAAGTATTACTTATACAGTTGATAAAATTATTGGCTAAAAAAATTCATATCATTGTGTGATATGAGTTTTTTATTTTTGATAATTTAGCACTTCTTCTTTATCACTTAAATGGTGTTTAGTGTGACCAATAATTTGGTAATCTTCATGTCCTTTGCCGAGAATTAGTAAAATGTCATTGGTCTTTAACATATCTAAGCCCTTTTTAATGGCCTCACGGCGATCATAAATAATTTCATAGTTATCTTTGGTAACTCCTTTTAAGATATCTTGCATAATCGTTTTGGGATCTTCGGTTCGTGGATTATCATTGGTAAAGATAACATAATCGCTTTGGTTCGTGGCGATTTTTCCCATGATTGGGCGTTTAAGGGGATCGCGGTCGCCCCCACAACCAATAATAGTAATAATCCTTTCGTGTTTAATTTCTTGGTAAGCCGTAATGATTTTTTCGACCGCATCCGGAGTATGGGCATAATCAATAATGACAAAGCCCTCTTTAACTTGGTAAGTTTCGCATCTTCCAACTGGCGCCTTAATGTTGGGCACAACTTTTAAAACATCATTAATATTAAAACCTAGAGCATAGGTAATGGCTAAAGCCGTTAAAAAATTATAAACATTAAAAGTGCTGGTTAGATTATAAGTAACTTGATAATCTTGATTATTAAAACTAAAGTTCAAAGTTGTTTGAGCGGGATCAAAAGTAAAATTTTGGATTTGAAAATCACCTTTATAACCTAAAGTAAGGTTTTTATTCCATTTATTTAAGAAATAAGTGGCATTTTCATCATCAGCATTGGCAATAAAGGTTCCGTCACGGGTAAGATAATCCATAATTTTTAATTTGGTATCGCGATAATTGGCCATAGTTTTATGAAAATCCAAATGATCTTCGGTTAAATTAGTGAAACCGGCGACTTTTAATTTTAAACCGGCGATGCGTTCATAATAAAGAGAATGGCTACTTACCTCCATCACTAAATGGGTACATCCTTTATGGACGGCCTCTAAAAGTAAATTATAAATTGTTAAAATATCGGGTGTCGTATTTTCTAATCCTTTTTTTTCATCTTCAAAGTAAAAGCCAATAGTGCCCAGATATGCCACTTTAAGACCCATTTGTTTTAATATTTGATAGGTTAAAAAACAAGTTGTGGTTTTGCCATTGGTTCCGGTTAGACCAACAATGGTTAAATCTTTTAATTGCTCACTATATTCCGCGACTAGTTGCTTTTTTAGATATTCTTCACTAGAAGGAACGACTAAAACGGGAACATCTGCTGTAATCTTTTTTTCGGCAACAATCTTTTTGGCTCCCGCGGCAATGGCATCGGCAATATAATCATGGCCATCGACCGTGTGTCCTTTAATGGCAACAAAAGTTTGGCCAGGTTTTACTTTCCGCGAATCTGTTTCGTATAACATTTTTATCACTCCTTAAAAAAATTCTAATATAATTCTATTATAACATTTGTTTTAAATTCCGAGTAGTGTTATAATTATTTTATCATGGAGTGATTTTATGAAACAAATTATTTTAACGGGAGATCGTCCGACGGGACGGCTTCATTTAGGTCACTATGTTGGCTCTTTGAAAAAAAGAGTGGAACTTCAAGATAGTGGTAAGTTTGATGAAATCTATATTATGATTGCGGATGCCCAAGCCCTAACTGATAACTTTGAAAATCCGGCGAAAGTGCGGGAAAATGTTATCGAAGTGGCTTTGGATTATTTAGCGTGTGGTTTGGATCCGGACAAGGTTAATATTTTTGTTCAATCCACTGTTTCGGCATTAACGGAACTCACATTTTATTATACGAACTTAGTAACGCTTAGTCGCTTGCAAAGAAATCCAACAGTAAAAAATGAAATTAAAGCCCGGGGCTTTGAAAAAAGTTTGCCCGTGGGATTTGTGAATTACCCGATCAGTCAAGCCGCGGATATTACGGCTTTTAAAGCCAATTGTGTGCCGGTTGGGGAAGATCAATTACCAATGATTGAACAAACAAGGGAAATTGTTCATAGTTTTAATAGTATTTATGATAATATTTTAGTCGAACCCGAAGCGTTAATTCCGGATGATATTAGTGCCCGCTTGCCGGGTATTGATGGCAAAGCCAAAATGAGTAAATCTTTAGGTAATTGTATTTATTTAAGTGATAGTGAAGAAGAAATTAAACAAAAAGTAATGCAAATGTATACTGATCCCAATCATTTAAAGGTAAGTGATCCGGGCCAAGTGGAAGGCAATGTCGTCTTTACTTATCTTGATGTTTTTGCGAAAGCTGAAGATTTTCCGAAGTATTTGCCTGATTTTGCTTCCATAGATGATTTAAAAAATAAATATCGTCAAGGGGGCGTTGGGGATGTTACGATAAAATTGTTTTTAAATAATATTCTCCAAGATTTTTTAAGACCAATTAGAGAAAAAAGACAAGCGCTTAGTCACAATATTGGCGCCGTTTATGATGCCTTGGCTAAAGGTAGTGCGGTAGCCCAACAAAAGGCCAATGAAACTTTGCGTGAGGTTAAAAAAGCGATGCGGTTAAATTATTTTACCGATGATGAGTTTAAAAAAGAAATTGCAGAAAAGTATCAATAATAATTAAAAAGGGGTGATACGTGTGAACAATAATATCTTTCAAGGTAAAAACTTTCGGATTACGGTTTTAAGTGAAAGATTAGTCCGGTTAGAATACAGTTTAGATGGTAAATTTAACGATTTACCAACTTTGCTTGTCAAAAATCGCCAATTTCCGTTTGCTCCTTTTAAAGTGCAACAAGATAGTAAATATTTAGTTATTACAACCAAATACTTTGTATTGCAATATATGAAAGATAAACCCTTCGTGGGACCTAAATATGCACCTGATACCAATTTAAAGATTCAACTACTAAATACCGATAAAACTTGGTATTATGGTCATCCCGAAGCCCGGAATTTTAAAGCCGACAGCATTAGTTTAGATAATTTCACCGGTAAAACGGAATTATATAATGGTTTGTATTCGACTGATGGTTTTGCTACATTAGATGATTCAACTAATTTAATTTTAAATGATTACGGTTTTTTAACCCCAGAGACAAAGAAAAAGATCGATATTTATGTCTTTATGTATAAAAGAGATTTTGGGCTTTGTTTAAAAGATTATTTTACTTTAACGGGTTTTCCGCCTTTAATCCCGCGGTATGCTTTAGGTATCTGGTGGAATCGGGAACGAATCTACAGTGCTGATAATTTAATTACGATGTTAAACCTTTTTAAAAGATATCAAATTCCACTTTCGGTGATGTTATTAAGTGAGTTTTGGCATATAAAAGATAAAAATGATTATAACTTACATCATACGGGTTTTAGTTTTAATCGGGATTTATTTCCGATGCCCAAAGATTTTATTGCCCGGCTCCAAGAAAATGATGTCCATTTAGGTTTAAGTATTGACCCGAGTGAAGGCGTTCGGAGGGAAGAAGAAAGTTATAGTTTCTTTGAACAAGAGTTTAATGCCCAAAATAAAGAAACAGTACCTTTTAATATTTTTAATTCTTCCTTTGTTAAACTTTATTTACAACATTTAATTAGTCCTTTAATTAATATGGGGATTGATGTCTTTTGGCTAGATTACAAAAAAGATTTAGAGTCCTTACAAGCCCTAAATTATTATCAAAAACAAAATTATCAAGCATATCCTCAAAAAAGGGCTTTGGTTTTAACACGGAATCCTTTGGTGGCCCCGCATAATTATCCCATTCTTTATTCGGGCCAAACGATTGTTAGTTGGGACACCTTAAAATATTTACCATTTTATAATGCTTTAGCAAGTAACAAAGGACTTACCTGGTGGAGCCATGATGTCGGGGGCTTTAAAGGTGGCATGGAAGATGGTGAACTTTACTTGCGGTATGTTCAATTTGCTACTTTTAGTCCAATTTTTCGTTTTAGTGCCGCCCGCGGGAATTATTATAAAAGAGAGCCCTGGTTATGGGATATTAAAACCTTCACGGTAGCACGGGAATATTGTTGGTTACGGCAACGGTTAATTCCTTATCTTTATACTGAGGCCTATCATTATACCAAAAATGGGATGCCATTAATTCAACCGCTTTATTATACTTATCCGGAGATTTACGATGAGCCCTTATATAATAATGAATATTATTTTGGTCGGGAACTTTTTATTGCCCCGATTACGAAACCGATGAATCCCTTGATTAATCGGTCGATCCATCGAGTTTATTTACCTCAAGGGGTATGGTATGACTTTAAAACCGGGAAAAAGTTTATTGGTAACAAGCGTTATGTTGTTTTCTATAATGAAGAAAATTATCCAATTTTTGCGAAAAGTGGAGCAATTATTCCTTTAGCCAACTTAACAAGTAATAAAAATGATACGCGTAATCCGGAAGAATTAGAAATAAATGTCTTCCCCGGAGATAATAATATTTATAAATTATACGAAGATGATGGAATTACGAATAACTACCAAAAAGGGGATTATGTCATTACGGCGATTGACTATAACTATTTAAAAAATAATTATACTTTGATTATTCACCCCTTGGAGGGAAATGTGGCTTTATTGCCCGAGGCAAGAAGTTATAAAATCCGTTTTCGAAATACTCGTCAAGCCGATGATGTCACGATTTTTCTAAATCAAGAACAGGTAAGAGATTACGAGGCCTATGAAGATGAAAATGACTTTGTCGTGGCTATCGATAATGTTGATACCACCAAACAATTAACGATTAATTGTAAGGGTCAAGATATTGAAATTGATGCCGTTCATATTATGAATGAAGATATTAATTCCATTATCAATGATTTATTAATTCCTACAAGTACGAAAGAACAAATTGCTAGTATTATCTTTAGTGATTTAGATATTCGGAAAAAAAGAATTAAATTAAAGAAAATTAAAAAATTAGATAAAAGATTTACGAAAATGTTTTTGAAATTGCTTGAATATGCGGCCGAAATTTAATATAATTGTAGGTAAGCAGATGAGGAAAGAGTAGTAAAATATTTACTTTTTAAAAGAGAGTTCTTGGGCGGTGAAAAAGAATAAAAGAAATATTTGAACTTGCTTTTTGATGTGTTAGGGTAATTCCTTTAGCAATTTGAAAGAAAAAATTAAGGTGGTACCACGGGGAAACTCGTCCTTGAGGTAGCATCTTTTTTAGTGGAGGGTCTATGGAAATAAATATTAGTATTGCCTCAGGTATTATTACTTTCATTATCGTTTTCTTAGTGGATTATTTTGCTATTTTAGTACCAAAGAATAATATTTTAAGTGGGAAAAAGAAACAGAAGAAAAATAAAAAAGAAGTAACGATGATGGAATTACAATATTTACAAAAACGCTTTGCGTTAGATTTATTTAAAGTGGATATGGATTATGTTATTAAATGGTTTGCTTTCCTAAATGCTTTTATTATTGCTTTTACCTCAACGGTTATTATGTTAATCCCAGTTAATATGGTCTTACAACTCCTCATTGGTTTTGTGCTACTCTTGGCTTTAATATATTCGCTATATGAAATATTTGGCCGACATTTAGTAAAGAAAGGTTGGAAAAGATAATGGATTTTAATAAAATAGAACAAAAATGGCAAGAATATTGGACCAAAAATAAAGTTTTCGCGGCACAAAATGGGTCTAAGAACCCCCCTTATTATATTTTGGTCGAGTTTCCTTATCCAAGTGGAAAGGGTTTGCATGTGGGACATGTCCGTAGTTATACGGCCCAAGATGCTTTAGCCCGGATGAAACGGATGCAAGGGTATAATGTTTTGTATCCGATGGGTTGGGATGCTTTTGGGGCTCCCGCGGAAGAATATGCGATTAAAAACCATGTTCATCCCAAGGAAGCCGTTAAACGCAATATTGCCACATTTAAAAAACAAATGGAAACTTTGGGCTTTTCTTTTGACTGGGATCGGGAGTTTTCGACTACGGATCCCGAATATTATAAATGGACGCAATGGCAATTTTTACAATTCTATAAACACGGCATGGCTTATAAAGCCACGATGCCAGTCAATTGGTGTGAAAATTGTAAGACCGTTTTATCCAATGAAGATGCCGCGGGTGGTGTTTGTGAACGGTGTGGTAGTCCCGTAGTCCAAAAAGAAAAATCGCAATGGATGCTACGGATGAGCGATTATGCCGAAGATTTATTGACGGGCTTACAAGATACCAATTTTGCTGAAAAAGTCAAACTTGGCCAAATCAATTGGATTGGTAAATCAACCGGAGCCCATGTAACATTTAAAGTAGCAGATACTGATTATGACTTTACGGTTTTTACAACTCGATGCGATACTTTATTTGGCGCAACTTACTGTGTTTTAGCCCCCGAACATGAATTAGTTGATCAAATTACAACCCCTGATAAAAAAGAAGCGGTTGCCGCTTATAAAAAGGCCTGTGCTTTAAAAAATGAACGGGAAAGAACGGAATTAAGTAAAGAAAAGACCGGCGTCTTTATTGGGGCTTACGCGATTAATCCGGTGAATAATGCAAAAATCCCAATTTATATTAGTGATTATGTGCTAGCAACTTATGGCACCGGAGCCATTATGGCCGTTCCGGCGCATGATGAACGAGACTATGAGTTTGCCCAAAAGTTTAATATTCCAATTATTCAAGTTTTGGAAGAAGAAACGGGCGAAAAAAAGTCCAATGAAACGAAGAAAAACTCCATTGTGGCCGTTGTCTACGATGAAAAAAATGATAAATATTTAACGCTTAATTGGCATGAATTAGGCGGTCGGTTATTTATCGGGGGCACGATTGGCGAAAACGAAACTGCCCTTGCTTGTGCCCAAAGAGAAATTCAAGAAGAAACGGGCTATGATCATTTAGAATTAGTTAGTGAATTACCGAAAATTAACCATCATTATTATGCTTATAATAAAGATAAATACTTTAATATTGAAAGTACGGGCTTCTTATTTAAACTAAAAGATAACCATCAAGCTAAAATGTCTTTAGAAGATGATGAAAAGTTTGATATTGAATGGGTCGATAAAAAAAGAATTGAAAAAGAAGTTCAAGATGCGCTTCACTCTAAAACCTTTACTTATGCTTTAAATCCCGGAGCCATGGTTGGCGATGGTTTGCATATTAATTCCGATTTTTTAAATGGTTTAAATAAAGAAGAAGCCATTAATAAAATGTTAGAATGGTTAGAAAACAACCATTGTGGTAGTAAACAAGTTAATTATAAAATGCGTGATTGGATTTTTTCCCGGCAAAGATTCTGGGGTGAACCAATTCCGATGGTTAACTGTCCAAAATGTGGTTGGGTTCCTTTAAAGGAAGAAGATTTACCATTGTTATTACCAGATGTGGCTGAATACGAACCAACCGATAATGGCGAAAGTCCTTTGGCTAAAATTACGGATTGGGTTAATACCACTTGCCCTAAATGTGGGGGACCGGCGAAAAGAGAAACCGATACAATGCCAAACTGGGCCGGTTCTAGTTGGTATTTCTTACGCTTTATGGATCCGCATAATTCGGATGCCTTTGCTTCTATGGAAGCCATGAAATATTGGCAAAAAGTTGATTGGTATAATGGAGGAATGGAACATACCGCCCGGCATTTGCTTTATGCCCGGTTCTGGGTCCAATTTTTATACAATATTGGTCTAGTCCCTAATAAAGAAATGATTTGGACCCGAGTTAGTCACGGCATGGTTCTGGGCTCTAACAATGAAAAAATGAGTAAGAGTAAAGGTAATGTCATTAATCCCGATGACATTGTTCAAGAATATGGTGCTGATGTCCTACGGATTTACGAAATGTTCATGGGTGACTACGAACAAGATGCGCCTTGGAATACCGATTCCCTTCGCGGTTGCAAACGGTTTGTCGACCGAATTATACGGCTTAAAGATAAAGTAAAGGATGAAGAAAATATTTCAGCGTCTTTAGAAAATATCATTCATAAAACCATTAAAAAGGTGGAAACTGATTTACAAACCATGCGTTATAATACAGCAGTCTCCGCTTTAATGATTTTAACAAACGAAATGGAAAGTGCTAAAGAAATAACCAAAGGCGATTATAAAATATTATTAACACTATTAAATCCTTTGGCTCCACATATTACTGAAGAATTAAATGAACAATTAGGTTATGAACCAATTTGCTTAAGTCCATGGCCGAAATATGATGAAGCCAAAACCGTGGATGAAGAAATAACAATTGGGGTCCAAGTTAATGGTAAACTCCGGGGTGATATTACGATAACCCCAAATATGAGTAATGATGAAATCTTAACCTTGGCGAAAAATAATGATAATGTCCAAAAGTATTTAACAGACAAAGAAATTATTAAAACAATTGTTATTCCCCAAAAGATTGTTAATATCGTAATTAAATAAAAATGGCTCTAGATATTCTACTGGGGAGATAAAAAATCCCGGATAGAAAATCTAGTGGGGAGTTTTAATAAGAAAACTACACAATCTGGTGGGGAGATAATAGAAATATTATCTCTCTTTTTTGTTATATAATAAATTAGCAATTTTTTAATAAAAGACAGGAGGTGAAAAAATACAAGAAATAAAAAAATTGCTAAATTTGGACAATATAAAATGGTGTTAGAATAGAAATATAGACACGAAAATATGGAATAAGAGAAATTGAAGAAGCAGCTGAAACAATAAAAAATTGGTTACCATATATAGTAAATTCGTTTATAGATAAACGATTATCAAATGGATATACCGAAGGAGTAAATAATAAAATAAAAGTAATAAAAAGAATAGGATTCGGATATAAAAATTTTAAATTTTTTCGGTTAAGAATAATGTACATATTGAATGGAAAATTAAGTGGAATAACTAAAAAAGATAGAAAT
>CANRAJ010000016.1 GCA_947628545.1 uncultured Bacilli bacterium
TATGCTAAAATAACTCATGTGATACAACTCCTTGAACAAGATCATTGTATCACAAATTGTCCTGTTTTCCTTATGAACTCAGGACTTTTTTTAATTAATTAAAAAAAGAAACTGTCTAGAAATTAATCATTTAATTTCCGGACAGCCCCTTTTTTGGCTTGTGAAATTTAAAATTAAGATTCTTAAGTAAGAATTTAATTCTTTCCCAGAAAATCATTTCTTTAGTTAGATAATAGTAGGCTACAGTTAAAAAGAAATTAATAGCAAAAATAACTGCGCCATTTACAAACCACATAAATAGATTTGAATTAACTAAATACTTACTTACCCAATAACAAATAAAGATATTAAGGCCTAACCCAAGTAGATATTTAAAGCATTTTTTATAGTAATTGAAGGTTTTATCATTAATTATTTTTTGACATATTATCCGCGGATAATTACAAAATGTTCCGGTTATAAAGGAGAAGATAGTTGCAAATAAAACGCCACTTATCCCGAACTTATTAACCAATAATAAGGCTAGGACAATACAAATAATACTTTGGTATAAAGAAATATTCCGAATACTTTTAAATTCCCCTGCCGCTTTAATATAAGTTTCCAAAGAGATTTTAATAATATTGAAATATAAAACTAATACAAAGAATAAACAAATTATAGTTGTAACCATATATTCTTTACCATACCATAAGCCAATAAAAGGACTTAGCATATAGAAAAGTGGCACGAATAGTAAACTACCCCCAAAAAACAAAAGGGCATTTAGTTCGATAAAAGTGGCTTTAGCCTTCTTTTTTTCCGATACTAATAAATTGCCAACACTAGGTAGTAAAGCATTATTAAACCGTTGAATCATTTGCGTTAACATATTAATAATTTGATTATACGCTGTATAAATAAAGACCGCCGTTAAACCCAAATATTTAGAAACAATAATTACATTAATATTTTCGTATACTAAAATACTTATTTTATTAACAATTAAATTATTAGCTTCCTTTTTAAAACTTAAATCTTTCTTTTTAACCTCTTTCTTTAAATATTGGTGATCGCGCCGCGAGATTGCGACTAAAATAATATTTTTAATAATACTTAAACCTAAGAAGATAGTTAAAATGGTAAGTAATTTACCACCTAATAAGGCCACAACAATAGCCACGATATTTTCGCCAATTGATAATAAATGATTTAAATTACTAGATTTATATAATTTTTGTTCGGCTTCATAAAGAATCGCATGCGCGGAGGTAAAATAAGAAATGGCGCTCGAAATAATAAATAAAATAAAACATATTTTAATATACCAGGCTGAAATCGTCGTTTCTTTAATGAAAAACATAATACCAAAAGAGATGATAATGCCTAGTATAATTACAATGATCCCAATTTTTTGAAAATAAGATTTGGCTCCGGCAACGATTGAATTTATTTCTTTTTCTTTTTTTTCGTTGATTGGTTTATATAAGTGGTACGTAATACTTGCCCCAATGCCCCCATCAACCAAAGATAAATAAAGATATATTTGGTAAAATAATTGGTAAACCCCAACATATTCATCTCCAAGATAATCAAGCAAGATTTTGGTTTTAACTAAGCCTAAAACCGCGATTATCGATGTAAATAGAATCCCGTATAAAAAAGTTTTCAGCGTATTTTTAGTGCGCATTTATTTCACTTCCTTTTTATATTTTTAAAAATTTCGCTAATCTTTCGGAAGATTTATCATCACTATATTTGTTAATTTTTTTATTTACTTCGGCTCTTTTAGCCTTATACTTATCTTTATCTTTATAAACATCATCTAAAAATGCATAAAGATCCGTAAGATTATAAATATGATCCCCGATCAAATAATCCAAAGGTTTAGCAAAAACAAATCCTTTAGTTTTTTTATACTCTTCAAAATCATCCAAAGTAAAACCAACTGGTTTATTTAATTGATAATAATCATAAAAAACACTTGAATAATCGGTAATTAATGCATCCGTTACTTTATAAAATTCACAAAGATCGACACCTTTTTTCAATAATTCCTCATCCTTTAAAATTACTATATGGGATAAAGAGTTTACTTTAAATAATGTGGTATCTTGGGCCGGATGTAATTTAAGTAGGATTAACATATTTTTATTTTTTAAATAGTCATTTAATTTTTGCAATTCCGTCACATTATAAATGATGGGCAAGCCTAAAGGAAAATCAAAAGTAGAATCTATTCTTTGAGAATTAGCTACTTTTCTAAAGGTTGGTAACCACAAAATAACTTTTTTATATTTACGATATTTTTTAAATTTTTCTTGCGGATTAGTTTTCTTAAATAGAATATCATGTTTAGGCATACCCACACAAATAAGTTTATTTTTATCAATATGAAATTCATTGGCCATGATTGCAAAGAAAGAATCAGATGGGGCTAAACAATAATTAATATCTGGCGAAACTAATTTTAAACCGTTAGCCCTTTTAAACGTAGCGCCATGTGTTACATAAACACTTATACTTTTTCTATTAATTTTAGGCAAAGAGCGATTACTCATAATTAAATATTTAGCATTCTTACAAATCCAAAAATATTTAAGCCATTGCCAAAAAGTCCTTTGGGTATCATGTTTCCACATTGTCCAAAATTTTACATTTGCATAATTAAATTGGGTAAAGTTCTTTTTATTATTAACAAACCAATAAATTTTATATTTTTTATTATAACCATTTTCGACTAAATAATCCGAAAAAGCCCGCGAACTATCCCCATAATCAACGCGACTTTCCAAAACAATAATATTTTTTATTTTAAAACAAGACATAATATTTTGAATAATATTTTTAATTTTTTCTTTCATAATTATCCTCTATGCTATCTTTATTATTTTCCTTTAGCCTTAGAATTATTTAATAAAGCCATGTCGCAAATAACAAGTGATAATAAAAGCGATACTGAAGGAGCGGATAAAACATGACCCGCGGTCAAAGAAATTAAAAGACATAACCCAATAATAAATATATAATTAAAATAATTAGCTTCAAATTTCGTAAGCATTTGTTTAATAATAAGATAAGCAAAAGCAAATAAAGGCAGCAAGAAAATCACAAAACCAACGATGCCAAAATGGAAGAAAATATCTAAAAGGTCTATTTCAATAAAACTTTCAATATTTTTGTCTTTTACATCGACAGTATTCGTAAAACCAATACCCAATATTTTAGAAGATATCGGAGCTTTTTGATATATATGCAAAATATTATTAAACTTATCAGTCCGCCCACTTAGTAATATTGTTAGCACATCTCTTTGCGGTTCTTCCACTTCGGGAGTTGTCGTTTCGGTATTAGGAGTTTTACTTGGGGTATTAGGCTTAGTTGTAGTAGATGGTTTATTATTAGGTTTAGAATTTGGTTTAGAATTTGGTTTAGTCGTAGGTTTCGTACTTTGATTAGGATTAGTTGTAGTTTGGTCGCTGGTATTTGGCGTTGTTGTCGTTTCACTCGCATTATCAATATTATGCATAATGGCCATAAGATTATTTTTCGTAAATGAGGTCGTAATACAAAAGATTGCTAAAGCAATTAAAAGTGCGGTATACCCTACATCGCGCCAATTTTTTTGAATTAATTTTTTGGCTAAGAAAAAGGCTAATATCAAAAATGTTCCAATGAAAACTACTTTAGTACCAATAATAAAGATTAAATACATCGCAATGCCAATCACAAAAGTCCATTTTAATTTGCTTTTATAAGAATAGTTAATCGCAAAAAATAAAAGAATTAACATTATTGGCCCAATTTCATTTGCTGCATAAAACCAACCATTATAACCTAAATTAGTTCCCGCTTTATAAGAATAAAAGCCCGTATTGGTAACAAACGGAATAAGTAATAAAATTAAATAAACTAAAAAAGTAAAGACAAAGATTTTTTCGGTTTTTGTCTTGTCAATACCATTACCTCGGATATAATAATATAATAGCCCTAAGGTAACAGGGAAAAAGAAACTTTTAAATACTAAGATGGCTTCTTGATATATATCACTAACGCTTAAAACATTCAGACGATTAACAAAAAACAAAACAATCCACAAAAAAAGACATATTAAATAAAACCAAAAGTATTTTTTATAAGGATCATTTTTGACTTTAAAAATAAAATAATAAAAAAGATAGGCTAAAACTAATCCTTTGGTAAGCATACCTAAAGAAACAATAACAATATCGTTTCTTTGCATTAAGGAATTTATTACATCAATAATTGGATTAACCAACATGATAAGTAAAAAAACAAAATAATTAATTGTCGTTGTTTCTTTCGTCTTCTGTTTCAAAATTAACCACCACTTTAAAAATTATAACATAGAGTATTTGAATTTAGCAATTACTTATTTTTTTCTCTTTCCGGCTTTACTTTTTTATGTTCGTATAAAATATTTGTTTTTAAAACTAAGTATAAGAAGAAAATCATCATAATAATATACATACCAATAGCTTGAATATTATCACCTAAGACATAAAGAATTGATATTATCGAAAAGATACTATTTATTAAATAAATAAGTAAAACGGTTTTCGTTGGCGATGATGTCATCCGTAATAATTGGTGATGAAAATGCTCTTTATCAGGATGACCAATGGATTCATGTTTTAACATCCGCCTGATAATCGCTAAAAGAGTATCAAAAATTGGAATAAACAAAATAATTAACGGAATAACAATTGAGGTTATCGTTGTAACTTTATAGCCTAATAAGGCAATGACGGCAATCATAAAGCCTAAAAACATACTGCCGGTATCGCCAATAAATATTTTTGCCGGAGGAAAATTATGAAATAAAAAGCCCAAGGTACTACCTAACATTATTAAAGATAAAATAACATCGAGACCATCTAAAGAATTTAAAGTAAAGCCTAAAATTGCAATTGTTAAAAAATAAATAGAACTAATCCCGGAAGAAAGTCCATCCAACCCATCAATTAAATTAATAGCATTGACAATAGCTACAATGAAAAAGACAGATAAAAACATATTAACCCAAGTGGGGAAAGTTAAGGTAAAACCTAAAATCGTTAAATCATTAAAATATAATTTACCATAAATAACGACAATTAAAGCGGCAACCGTTTGACATAAAAATTTATAACGGGCTGGTACCGAATTAATATCATCAACAATCCCCGTTAAAATAATGATGAAACCACCAATTAAAACACTTATCATTTGGGTAGTAATATCACCATAAAGCATATATCCTACTAAAAAGGCGACAAAGACAGCAAGTCCCCCTAACCGCGGAATGGGTTTTTTATGAATTTTTCGTTCATTAGGAATATCCATGGCATTAATATGAACCGCAATTTTTTTCACAAAATATGTTAATAATAAACTAGTTATAAATGTAACTAAAACAATATTTACTACATTAAAACCATTTACTTCTAATCTCATAATTAATTCACCTATCTTTTTCATTATAACAAATAACTTAAAATAGTAAAAGAATTTATTATTAATTTTTATTTTTTTTACATGTTCTTATTTTATTTTGCCCTTTTCCGTTATTTTAAAACATGTTAAGGAAACAGTTGCACCAAAAATCTTATTATGATAATCTTATTATAGGTGATACGATGAAAAATAAAGGTTTTACTTTAGTTGAATTACTCGCTATAATTGCGATTTTAGCCATTATTATTACAATTAGTATGTTTGCTTATAATAAAATTCAAGCTAAAATTGTGGCTCAACAACTGGAAAATGATATAACTTATATTTTAACGGCTGCCGAGGATTATGCCCATCAAAATAGTTTTACAGTTGATAAAACGGTAACGGTAGATTATTTAGTTAAAAGAGGTTTAATTACCGCCGATGATGATAACGACCAAATAATAAATCCCCAAACGAAAAAAAAGATGAACTGCTTAGAAATAAATGTTCATTACGATAATACGAATCAAAGTTATGAAGCTAAATTTACCAACCCCAATAAATTAGATTGCGACTAATCCCGCAATCTTTTTTACTTATTTAATATTGTTTTAACTAAGTCAATATCTTCATCACATGGTGAAAGCCATAAACTTTCAGCTTGCAAAAATATTTCTAAATCTTCCGCGGTTAAATCGGTAAAATAATCAACATAACCCGCTTTGCCAAAATTTTCGCTGATATATTTTAAATAGTGACAAAATTTTTTATCATGTATTAAATTAATTTTATCTTCCTCCAGATCAGGCTTAGGTAGATCTTCTATAGCTTTGCTATAATCCTCAACCATCTTAGCAATATTTAATTTAAATTTACTTTTGGCATCATTATAGGCTATGGGGCAACCTTGATCTAATTCATAACCAACTAAAAAACTTAATAATTCTTTTTTAGGACTTATTTCATCCAAAATGACATTTTGATCAGCAATTTCAAAAATTAACCGAATTTGATCATATACTTTTTTAAATTCAGGTAAAGTACATAGATTAATATAATATTTGTCCTCATCCTCAAAACAAGCATGAAAATCTCCCCTCTTTAATGTCGGAATAATTTCAAATATTAATTGTTTCCAAGCCGGGAAATTAATTTTTTTTAAACTTTTTTCTAAACGACGAAATTCGGCTTCATCGCGATAAATAATGATATATTCTTGTTCTTTCATAATTCACCTACTAATTATTATAACATTATCTTAGTTAGTTTTAATAATAAAAAAAGGAAACCATATTTCTCGTTTCCTAAAATAATTTTAAAATATCTTGAAAAGTGACATAAATCATTAAAAGTAAAATGAGAATAAAACCAATTGTATGACAGATATTTTCGAACTTTTCATTCACCGGACTACCCTTTATTTTTTCAATGATTAAGAATAAGACATGTCCTCCATCAAAGGCCGGGAATGGTAAAATATTAATAAAGCCAACATTGATGGATAATAAAGCGATAAGATAGAATACATAATCTAGGCCATAACCTAACTTTACATCAACCACTTGATACATGCCAACTGGTCCCGATAAGGCATTTAAAGATATCTTGCCGGTAAATAAACCAGAAACAGTTAGCCACATAGATTCAACAATACTGCCAAATTTAACAAAAGCATATTTAAGAGATGGGATAAAGCCTTTTGTATTAGCCGTTTGCATCATGATACCAAATACTTTTGTCTCTTCCCCAGTATCTTGATTCTTTTCAACTTTAGGTACGACTTTATAACTATCTTTCGAACCATCCGGATGTTCGACATCAAAAGTATAATACTCTTTATCATTTTTCATGTAAAGAACAATTTGAGCCACATCCCAACTGTTTATTTTATGGTTATTAATCGCGGTAATTTTATCCCCTTTTTGGATACCAACATCCTTCATTGGATAACCTTCAACGGTATCTTCAACGACCGGTTTTACGGCATTGCCGCCCCAAATTAGGGAACCAAAAAAGAGTAAAAGCAAAGCCAAAATAAAGTTATTCGTAACCCCGGCCACCAAAATAATTAAGCGTTGATACCAGGGCTTATTACACATAAACTTTTCTTTTTTAACTTTTTCATCATCTTCATGGACTTCCCCCGCCATCGAAACAAAGCCCCCAATTGGAATAGCTCGCAGATTATAATTTATTTTATCTTTCCCTTTATGGCTAAAAATAACGGGGCCCATGCCAATGGAAAACTCATAAATATGGACGCCAAAAGTTTTGGCCCAAATAAAATGTCCAAATTCATGAACTAAAATAATTAGTCCGAGAATAAAAATAAGAATTAAGATTGATAAAATCCACATAGTGTCCTCCTATAAATATATCATTAGTAAAAAATATGTTAAAACCACAAAAATAAAACTATCGATACGGTCTAGAATACCCCCATGACCAGGCATAATATTGGAAAAATCTTTAATTTCATTTTCTCGTTTAATCTTGCTCATAAATAAATCCCCTACTTGACCAATTGTCGAAAGTAAAGCCGTTACTAAAACCATTTTAAATGAAAAATGATCAACTAGTAAAACGTAAATAATGATGCCCCCTAAGGTTCCGGCAATAAGTCCCGCAAAAGAGCCCTCCCAAGTTTTTTTAGGACTAATAGTGGGACATAGTTTATTTTTGCCAAATAACCGGCCACAAATATAAGCAAAAGTATCTGTTAATATGGGAATTAATAAAAGATATAAAAATAAACCTAAACTGCGATTTCGCGCAATAATAAATAAATTAAAAACTAATCCTAAAAAGATGGTAATTCCTAATAAATAAAAAGCATCTTTTGTCGAATATTTATCTTGAAAGTACACCGTGGGCAAAAGTAAGAAAATTAAACAAATGATAATATTACCATAAGGAATCCCAAAATAAGTAGATATATTATGTAAATTACCCAAAAGCAATAAGATTAAACAAACAACCCCCATCATAATCATTAAATTCGGTAACTTTTTATGACTCTTTCGTAAATCAAGTAATTCTTTATAACCTAATATCGCTAATAATCCGACGCCAAAATAAAAAGGATAGCCACCAATAATTATAAGCGGAATAGCAATTAGGCAAGCAATAATGGCACTAATAATCCGCACTTGCAAATCTTTTTTCATTTTTTACCTCTTTTCTATTTCCAATTATAAGTATACTATTTTTCTTTAAAACTGTAAATTAATTTTAAAAAAATATCAATTGGAAAATTGATACTTCTATTTATTTAAAAACTCTTTAACGATATATCGCGGCCGCGCTTTAGTTTCACTATATATTTTGCCAATATACTCGCCAATAACACCCAAAGATAACATTTGAATACCCCCTAAAAGCCAGATGGAACAAACAATAAAAGTCCAGCCACTGACGGTATTACCTAAAAATTTAACCACTAAACTATAAATTAAAATAGCCACACTTACAGACATCATAAAAATACCTAAAAACAAGATAAAACGAATGGGTTTAATACTAAAAGAGGTAATGCCATCAAACGCAAAAGATAACATTTTCTTTAAAGGATATTTACTTTCGCCCGCAAAGCGTTCATTGCGTTCATATTCTACCACACTTGATTGAAAACCAATTAAAGGAACAATTCCGCGTAAAAATAAATTAACCTCTTTAAACTCACTTAAACCTTCTAAAGCTCTTTTACTCATTAACCGATAATCGGCATGATTATAAACAATATCCACACCCATTTTTTGCATAAACTTATAAAAGCCTTCGGCAGTAAACTTTTTAAAGAAAGTATCTTTAGCTCTTTTGCTTCTTACCCCATATACAATATCAGAACCATTATAATATTCTTTAATAAATTGATCAATTACATTAATATCATCTTGTAAATCTGCATCCATACTGATAACCATATCAGCATATTCTTTCACCGTCATAAGGCCCGCTAATAAAGCATTTTGATGACCACGATTCCGCGATAAATTTAAGCCGGAAAATAAATGATTTTGCGTATGTAATTCTTTAATTATTTCCCAAGTTTTATCTTTAGAACCATCATTGACAAACACGACCCGACTTTTATCGGAAATCATTTTCTTTTTAATTAAATCATTAATTTTAACATCTAATCTTTTGGCTGTTTCTTTTAAAACCGCTTCTTCGTTATAACAAGGAATAACTAAATACAATATTTCTTTTTTCATTTCGACCTCGATATACTTATTTTAGCATTTTTAGATGGGGAAATAAATATTTTTTTTAGGTACTTTTTATTTTTAGCATAAAAATCCGTAAAATAATCAATACCTAAAGCCGCTAAAATAGCCACCGATACTTGAATATAATAAGAATAACGCGGTTGAACCTCAATAAATAAATAAACTTCTAAAGAAACAAATACTTGATTCATGATAAAGTAAATTTTCGGATTTATTTTTTTATGCCGAATCCCCATTAACCAACCAATCCAAAGGAAGATGTATAAAACAAAAACTATAAAACTACTACATTTTTGCAAAATGGCAACCGCATCATTTACTTTGAAAATAAAGATACCCCAATCAAATTCGACATCAACTAAATGATGGAAACTCCACTCTAACGAGGTACTATTCCAAAAAGTTCTAATTTTATTATCGAATAAATCCCAATACATATATGGCCGAACCAAAAGTCTTTCTTTAATAACTGCTTGAGCTTTTCCTTCATTACCCTCATTTAATAAATAAACATCTCGGTTATCATAACGCCCCATAGTTTCATGATTAAGTCCTAAAACAAATTTCCAATATGGAGCATTATTGGTAAGACCATAAGGCGCTAAATCGGTTTTAATTAAAACTTGTTCAATAAGTTTAAAGCTACCAAAATAAAATACTAAAAGTACCACTAAAGAAATGATAATCTCTTGGATGTGTCCTTTTTTTAAATTAAGAAGCAAAGCCAGACAAATTGCTAAAATAGTAACTACCCCTTCAGGGCGAATTACATTAGCAACCCCGATTAAAACCCCAGATATTATATATATATATATATATTTTGTTAAATACTTCGTTCTAATTTTATCACTAACGATTAAATATAGTGCCAGATAAATCAACAATGTGGAAAAATGTTGATTAGTTAAAACCGAGGTATAAGTAATCGTAAAAGGTAAAAATGCATAAATTAAAGCCACAATTCGGGCACTTTTTTCTTTAACAAATTCTTTGGCAATTAAATAAACTAATAAGCAAATGGTTGAAGAAATTAAACAATTTATTACTTTTAAGAAAAATAAACTATCCCATATTTTTAATAATAATGCTTGAAAACCAACAAAGCCTATTTGATAAGCCCATAGATAAAAATATCGCGAACTATTAAATGTTAAATCACCAACTAAAATACTTTTTGCAGCATTATATAAAACGCCAAAATCAGATATCGGTGGGGTTCGAACAATTAAATTAAAAGCCAGTCTAACCGCAAATGCTACAATAAATAAAATTAAAGGAAACTTTGTTAACTTATATTTACAACAAACCCAAATAATAGCAAATATTGTCAAACACGCCAACCATACCGGCATGCTAATAAAAATCATTGGCACTAAAGCAAAGAAGATTAAAAAACAATATTGCCAAAATTTGTTGATTTTGTTCATATATTAACCCCATCCTTTTAAAAAAAAATTGGTGGGCTGTTAGGGATTCGAACCCTAGACCCACTGATTAAGAGTCAGTTGCTCTACCAACTGAGCTAACAGCCCATGACCAATTACTTTTTTAGTATATCATAGCGTTTCAAAAAAATAAATACTTTTTAAATAACTAAATTTATGGTACTATAATGCTGAGGTAAATTTATGAAAAACAAATTTCAAAGAATGACAAAAGAAGAACAAAAAAATGCTTTAACTAAATATTATGCAACCAAAACGGGAAAAGAAAATAAAAATCGTTTTCTACGGCTTTTAATTTTTGGTTATCTTTGCCTTTTATATGCCGTTGCTGTTACGGGTGATACCATCATTAATCACCACAGTATCTGGAATTATGTTCTGGCCGGCGTTATGTTTATTTTTGGTTTATTTTTTCTTTTCGCCCGACATAAAATATTAGTTACAAAAGTTAATGAATATGTCATAAAGCATAAGTAATTATGCTTTTTTCATACAATTAATTATGAATATTCAGGAAAAATTAAAAAGGATTAAAACCGAAGATTTCATTTGGTACATTTACTTTTTTATTGCTATCGCGGCTCTTTATTCGAACTATAAAGAAAAAAAGTATTATTTAACCAACAATAAAAATGATTATCGCACCAAAAAAAGTATTAATATTCTTATTTTTACCATTGCCTTTTTCATTTATCTATATTTTCTTTTAATTACCAATGAAGATGTGGCTCTTTTAAGACGCCAAGGAAACACCCAAGAATTAGTTAACCGCTATGCCCAGTTAATCGCTGCCCTCCTTTTTCTCATCGGCGGTATCATTTACCTAATAATTGAAATTAGAGATCCCGTCCCGGGAGAAATTAGTATTCTTTAAAAATGATGATAACTTTCATGCGGCATTAAATTTACATTTTTAATTTTCGCTAAGTCACTCACAGTCACCATTTGAAAACCCTCACTATATAAAATAGGCAAAAGTTTAGCCACCGCTTCGATACTTGTGGCATAAGAATCATGAAATAAAATTATATCGCCATCTTGGGCATGATCTAAAACATAATTAACTAAGTAATCGACATTTTTATAACGCCAATCATTAGTATCGATTTGCCATAAAATAAAAGGTGTATCAATGGACTCTTTGACTTCCTCATTAATGCTCCCATAAGGGGGTCTAGTTAAACTAAAAGTTTTCCCAATTATCCCTTTTAAATATTCATTACTCGTATTAAACTCATTTTGGATTGTTACCCTATCTTGTCTTTTAAAACTTGTATGATCAAAAGAATGATAACCGATTTCATTTCCGGCACTAGCCACTTGTTTTACCGTGGAGGCGGCATTTAAAAGTTTTTGCCCTACGAAGAAAAAAGTACTATGGGCTTTATTTTCTTTTAAAATTGTAATTAACTCACTCGTATAAGCCGATGGTCCATCATCAAAGGTTATAGCCAAATGCTTTTTATTTTCGGCAATAGCAAAACCATTTTCCCTGGTATATTCTTTACTCAAAGGCACTGTAAAAGTCAAAAACGAATATATTTCATTATAATTTATTTTTAAAAATAAATCTTCCTTCGGCATTGGCTCAATTTCATAATCATCATAATATAAAATTAATTCTTGATCTTGAAAACTATATAAACTGGGTTCTGTTTTTTCTAATACCTCACTAATAAAGCGGGGATATTTTAACGCTAATAATTCATTTACTTTTTTCTTAAAATTTTCATATTGACCCGGTTTAATAATATTTTCAATCGTTAAATTTTCACCCGTTTCATAATCAAAATTGGCTACTGCAATCTTTTCATCTTTTTCCCAAGTAATACTCGTTAGTTTATGATCAAAATCTTTTATCTTAATAATTTTGGCATCCGTTAAAGAAGCCAAATATGCACTAATTTTATCTGCCCGATTGATGGTTTTAGACCTTTTGCACCAAGAATTACTAAAAAAAAGAAGTAAAGTAACAGTTACCATGAAGCCTAAAACGATAATTATTCGTCTTAATTTATTTTTTAATTTAAACTTCATGGCCCTTACTCCTTTACTCTAGATATTTTTAATATTCCTTTTTTGGAAAATAATATACGAAATAACGAGCATTATGGCCAAATAGATAAAGCAAACAATTAAGGACTGGCTTAAAGAAATACCAAATTCACTAACTCCCCCGAATAACAAAGGCGATAAATCCCAATTCGGAGTGACAAAATAATTCAACCATTTTAAGTGATACGTCAAAGCCAAACCATTTATAATACTAGAACCAATATAACCCATAAAGGTAACGGTTATCGCAAAAGCCGTATTTAATAATAACACTGATAAAGCAAAAGCCAAAGTCATTAGTAAGATAACCATCGGTAATTTAGAAGCAAAGAGTAAAAAGTAATAAGCAATCACATTAACTTCTAAATATGAAGCCGTACTTAAATTATAACTTACTAAGGGAATCGCCAAAGAAGAGTAACCAAAGAATAAGCCCCCAATAATAAATTCACTGACAAGCATAAAAATGGCAATTAAAGGAATCATTAAAAGACAGACAATTAATTTGGCGGTTAATATTTGACTGCGTTTATAAGGTATAGTTAACAGGCTTTTAACCGTCCCTTTATTAAATTCATCACTTACAATGGAACCCGCGATCATAATCACAAAAATCAAAATAAAGAGTTCGCTTTCGGAAAATAAATTAATAATAACATTTCGTAAGGTATGCGTATTTTCTAAATCAACTTTATTATCCAAGATATATTTATTTAGATAATAGATTTTGGCTTCTTCGGCATATTCGGCTTTTTCTTTCTTTGTTTTAGCATGTTGATATTTGACCATATTATAAGCATACATTTGGGTATTATTAAAGGCCGTGGCCAAATAACTACCATCCTTAATATTATTAGCCAAGTAATATTCATCTAACGTAATTTTTAAGTTATTTATCTCTTGATTAATTTCATTTTCGGCCTTTTCGGTATCATTCGTGAAAGTTTCCGTTTTTAAACGCGCATTTTCCGCTTTTAATTCGGCAATATCTTTTTGAATAAAAAACTTTTCCTCTTTAGCCAATATTTTAGTTTTAATTTCGGTGGCCTCTTGCGCCAAATTGGATACATTTAATTTACTATCATCATTATAATAGGCCCAATAGTAATCATATATTTTACTGGCATAATATTCATTAACTCGATCTCTTTGCCAATTAGTGGTCGTCTCTTTTAATAACAAAAACGTAGCCAAATTTGCTTGGGCATTAATGAGTTCTTCTTTTTCTTGATTAGCCTCATACATCGGAATTACTTGATTTAAATTAGCAATTTCACTATCTAAATCCGTTTCATAATAATATGTTTCATTCATTTCAATAAGAGTGGTATTATAAATGACATTTACTAATATCAGAAAAAGAAAAGCAATAATTAAAACAATATAGGTACTTTTCTTATGAAATAATTTATATAGTTCATTTTGGATCAATTTAAACAATTTTATTACCTCCCGCTTTCTTCAAAAAGGCCTCTTCCAAAGTCATTTCAATTTCTTTAACTTCATAAATATCGACTTTGGTCTTAACTAATTTTTTAATAATTTCGGCCACTTCTTTTTTCGAAGCGTTAATTTCAAAACTGTGGTTTTTAACATTTTCCAAATGTTCTAAAGGTAAATTATCGGTTCGACTGACCTCAAAATAAAATCGATTTTCTTGATGTTTTAATTTTTTGACATCGCTCGTTTCGACAATTTTGCCATGATCAATAATACAAACTTTATTACAAAAACTTTCTAATTCTGCAAGATTATGAGAAGAAATTAGAATGCCCATTCCGGTACTAGCAAGTTTTTTGAGTAATACCCGAAGATCTTTAATTCCTTCAGGGTCTAAACCATTCGTCGGTTCATCTAAAATTAATAAATTAGGTTTATGGAGTAAAGCCCGGGCAATGCCTAAGCGTTGGCGCATCCCTAAAGAATATTTACTAACCTTATCTTTAATGCGATTTTCTAACCCCACCGTTTTAATAACCTCATTAATTTGTTCATCGGTAATATCATGATAATAATTAGCCATCAATTTTAAGTTTTGATAGCCCGATAAATACATGTATACATCGGGATTTTCGACTAAGGAACCCACTTGAGCAATGGCCGCAACATAATCTTTGGTAATATCATGGCCATTAATCGTAACACTCCCCGAATTAATCGTTTGCAAACCCAATATTAATTTAATCGTCGTCGTTTTCCCACTGCCATTAGGACCAATAAAGGCCAAAATATCACCTTCATCAATGGTAAAAGACACATCTTTTAAGATTTCTTTGGCTCCAAATTTTTTACATAAATCCTGACATTTTAAAATTGTCATCATATCACCCTTTCACTTATATTATTTTCTATTAATATCTAATTTCCTTTATTTCGCGGAAAAGTTTTTAAATAAACTTCTTTTAACCGATCACTTGTCACATGGGTATAAATCCCCGTGGTATTTAAACTAGCATGACCTAGTAATTCTTGTACACTTTTAATATCGGCCCCATTATTTAAAAGATGGGTGGCAAAAGTATGTCTTAAAGTATGGGGGGTTACATGCCGATTAAGGGCTAAATCATGCACAATTTTTTGCATAATAAATTCAACTTCATTCACATTTAAATTTGTTCCGCGATTCGAAATTAATAAATAAGAACTTTTACTCCCCTTTAATAATTCCTCGCGCGCATGGGCCAAATATTTTTCTAAAAAATCCGCGGCATATTCGCCATAATAAACAATTCGCTCTTTACTCCCTTTACCCCAGATTTTAATCGTATGATTACTAAAATCAATATTCGTTAGTTTAATATTACATAATTCACTTACCCGACAACCCGTGGCATATAAAAGTTCTACAATTAAGCGATTCCTTAAGGCCTCAGCACTATTAGTCTCAATACTATCTAATAATTCTTGCATTTCGGTATATCCTAAAAAATTAGGTAACTTTTTTTCTAATTTCGGATTTTTGATACTTAAAAAGATATTGTAATCTAAATATTTTTCCCGAACTAAATAATTATAAAAACTCCTTAAACAACTTAAATTACGGGCAATCGAAACATTTTTTAAATGCAAACTATCTAAATATTTTAAGTACTTGCGAATATCATCCCGATTGATTTTTAAATAATTTAAATTATTTTTCTTTAAAAACCTAAAAAATTTTGCCAAATCTCTTTGGTAATTAATAATTGTTTGCTCCGCATAATTTAATTCTGTTTTTAAATTAGTTAAAAACTTATCTTGAACCTCGTTCATTTGTTTTTTCCTTTGTTAAAGCATTTATTTCTCGCCTAATAGCATTAATTCTTTGTCTTAATTCTTCTTTTTGCAACCTTTGACTAGATAAATCATGATACCATTCCGTTTTTTCTTCTTGCATCCATTTTGCTGTAGGATCTTCCAGTGTTTTGGTATCTTCAGCAATACTTTGTTCTAATTGACGCATTTCTCTACGGGCTTGCGATAATTCATCCCGCAATTCATAATAGCGTTCAAGATTATCTTCTTTTTCAAAAATAAAATCTAAATCTTCTTCTTGCAAAGGTACCATACTTAATAATTCTCTATCTTCTAAAAAAGGTATATCTTCATACCCCATTTGTTCGGCTTCTTTCCGATAATCGGCAATATTAATATCTTGTAGTTGTTTTAATTTTTCTTCATCACTCATACGGTAACATCCACCTTTTCTAAAGTAATTTTTCCCTTTAATTCTTTACCGCGATTTTGATCTTGATTATCTGAATAATTAACAAAGATTACATCAAATTGCCATTCATGCGTTATACTTTCCGTTGTTTCAATTAAATATTTTTCGGCGACCGAAAAGTCTCCAGTGATACCCGTAATATCAAAACCCGATACTAATTCATCTTCCTCAGGATCTGGTTTAATATTTTCATAATAAGTTAAATTTTTAATATTTTTTACTTCTTTACCTTCCGCATCCACAACATGTAAAAGTACTTCGGGTTTACTCGGATCAAGCGTATGTTCAAAATCATTTGATTCAATTTCTAAATTAACATTATAATAATACGTGGCTTTTTTATGTTCACTACCCGCGATTAAAGTTACCGTGGGAATAGTTTTACCCCATAAACTAGGCATAACTTCCGAAAAATTATAACTATCAGCATAAACATTAATCGCATCTCCTGGATTAAAAACTAAGATTTCCATTGTTGCCGAAGTGACATCTTGACTTTCCGATTCACTACTGACATTTAGATTAGTAAAGAAAGCAAAAGTAGCCGTTAAAGCCATAAAAACAAAAGTTAAAACAAAAAGAAATAAAAGAATATTTTTTTGTCTAACACTCATTTTTCTTCACCATCTATTCTTTAATAAGTATATCAATTATTAAACTTTTTTTCAATACATTGCGTTAAATCAAATAAATTATTTTACAAAAGAAGTTACAAAACTGTAACTTCTTAATTCCATGAAAGACGGAATGGGTTGGTCTTACTGCCATCTCCGCTTTTTATTTTAGTCGAAGAATCTAAATAGAAGACTGGACGTACACCGCTATAGCCCCACACGTTGCTCCACGTGTTGCTGACCGCGTATCCCGTCCTGGTAATATACCACGCATTGGTTCCATTATCAGAAGTACGAGACATTGTCCATTCATCTTTTCCCAAATGCATCCAATTATTTGAAGTTATAGTGGTACTACCATAGCCATTTAAACTGGGGACATTTTGATTCCATGCTTCAGGATAGGCCGCATAACCATAATCGCTAACGTACATTAAACCTATTTTAGCGAGATATGTTAGGTCTTTTTCTGTACATTTTTGGGCTATACTATTATCCTCAGCATAACAATTTTGGGCATCGATTTCTAATTTTTCATCTCCCAATTCTTTATTATATATTTGTTTAGCATTATATGATTCTGTCCAAGGAATACCACCTATTATCCATTTATGTTCAGTTATATGTTCACTCAAGCCACTTACTTTAGCAAGGTATGTATTTAAATAATAACCATTTAAGTTTTTTTCATTTAAATTACTATCTTTCCACATATTTGTATTTACATTACTAGAACCTGTATTTGTCGTATTATTCCATCTGTAATAATTTTCTGTACCAGAATATGCTCCACCATCTACTAATGTATTATCCCCTAGTTCTTCTTTAGTAGCATAATCATATTTGATTAGTTTCATTTCATATTTGCCTGATTCATTTGGGAAGAAACCTATTATCCGATATAAATCGGCATCGGTTGTACATGTTGATTCTTCACTTGTTCCATCTAAACAAACATAGTTTTTAACCTCTTCACTTGAGCCACTATATCGATAACTATTATCATTAGGACTTAATTCTTTATTAACTATATTTGTTTTTGCTAAAGATTCACTATTATGATAAATTACATGACTTAAACCATAATCTACTTGTTCTAATTTTTTAACACATGTCCCTATTGCTTCGGAACCAACACAGGCCTCTGCTAAATTAGTTGGTATTACCTCTTTTTGTAAGATTAATTTTCCACTAAACTCTTTTCCAGTATTTTTATTTTGATTACTATCTAAGTTTATTAAAGTTATTTTTATTTCCCATTCTTGCGTGGCTTTTACTGTTGGTTCAGAACCTGTTGCCGTTATTTCATAATTCTTGGCTATTGGTATTAAACCTGTTGCTTCCGTTATATCAAAACCATTTAAACCATGACCATCTACATCGGTATAATAATCTAAACCATCTATTTGAGTTAATTCTCCTTTATCGTCTGGTTGAGTGACAGTTAGAATTAATTCTGGTACTT
>CANRAJ010000017.1 GCA_947628545.1 uncultured Bacilli bacterium
ATAGTTCTTATGGAAGTTCTAGTTATATTGTGAATAGTTATAATATAGGTGATTTAAAAAACAATGTTGATTCGACAGGTGCTGATTTGGGCGGGATAATAGGTGATGTATTTTCAAATGCTACCTCCGGAAGCATACATAATTATATTATAAATAGTTATAATCTTGGAAATATAGATGGTACGACTAATAATTCGGTAAGTGGGATATTTAATGATTATACTGCAAATGATGTAGTAAATGAATTATATATTAACAATGTTTATAATGCGGGTAGTTTAATAGGAACAACCAAAGCTGGGTTAGGTAATTTATCATCAACAGCAAATTATATAATAAATAATGCTTATTATGAAAATAGTGTAAGCGCTAGTAATGTCGCGGGAGTAGAAGGAACAGCAATGGCTTTGACTGCGATGAAAAGTCAAACTTTTGTTGATACTTTAAATAAAAATATTGCCAATATTAATTTGGAACAAATTGATAGTAGTTTAAAAGATTATGCATTAATTCCATGGAAATTAGGTGATGATAATTTACCAACCTTTGCGGAGACAATTCCTGATTTAAGTGGCAAGGGTAATGATGGACTTAACTTTGGTGCTACTTTATCGCAAGAGGGAATAACAACGGGCAAAGATCATTATATTAATTGTGGTTTAGCGGGATATGATTTTAAAAATAGTGCAAGTTTAATAGTTAAAGTTAAAATAAGTGAATTTACAACAAATGATCATCAAAGAATGTTTAATAATTATGGACCACCTGGTTTATTGTCAGGAATTGGGATAGCCTATGCTCAAGACAATTCTCCGAACGTTTCTTTTCGGGGCGTTGATTCAAATAGTTGGAATCATCTTGGGGTAAGTAATAAACTTATTATTAATAATTGGTATACCATTGTAGGAACATATGATGGCAATATTGAAAGAATATATGTAAATGGCGTAACTTTTGGTGAAAAAACTTATAAAGATAATATAAAAGTAAGTAATTATCCATTTTTACTTGGCCGTAGTTTGATGAGTGATATGGATTATACTTTAGCAACTTATGCTGAGGCATTAATATTTGATCGAGCCTTAACCGAAGAAGAGGTAAAAAATAATTATGCTGGGGAAATCAATCCCGTCAATAAAGATAATTTATTATTATGGTATAAATTTAAATGTTAAGATTTTTTAGAAATGTCAGTTTTTTAATATAGTAAATTTATTGATAGTTCCTCATTGACAACAGGGACCCAGTAACAATTCTTATAGGAATTGTAATATCTTAAAAATAAGATATTACAATAAGTATGGCGAATTATTACTGCCTATTATCAATGATTTGCCTATCAATAAATATAATATGGTTTTATAAAAACAAGCTGACATTTTAAAAAAATCATATACTGACATTTTAAAAAAGGATTAACAGGTATAAATTTAAATAGACAATTATTTTTAAGAGTGATAAAATTAAATTAACATAGTAGGGTGCTATGAGAAAGGAGTGTTGTGTTGTGGAAAAAAAGGTTGCCAAACAACAAAGAAATGTTGCTATTGAACTTTGGCGGTTCCTTATTGCTTTTGCAATAATTGGTTTCCATACGGGATGGATTATTGCCAGAAGTTGTAACGGAACAAATGGTTTCTTTATGGAAACTAGTAATTGGTTTTTCGGATCAAGTGAAGTTCTATTAATCTTTACTTTAACAACTGGTTATTTTATGGTTGCACACTTTAAAAAGAAAAATCAAGACAAAAAATATCAAGAAAGGAGTGCATCATCTCGGGCTTGGGAATATACCTGGGGTCGGATTAAGGGGTTATTACCTGTTCTAATTTTAGGTTATATTCTTGGGATAATCATTAGTACGAAATTCTTTTATCCAAATTATAATTTCCAACAAGTTTGTACGATGATTATTAATAGTGCTTGGGAATTCTTAGGCTTCCATGCAGTTGGACTTAGAAGTGTTGGTGGTGAATTCTTCAACCTAAATGGTACATTATGGTTCATTTCAGCCATTATTATCCTTGGTTATTTCTTATATTGGGCTTTATGTAAAAATGAAGATGTTCTTGCTGGTTTAATTGCCCCATTTACTTTCATCTTCTTAGCCGGATGGTGGTGTTATACTGGCACGAGAGGAGCTCAAACTGGTTGGTCAACATTAGGTTTACAACTTGCTTCAACTAATGGTATGGGCGGAAACGCTACAGATCAAACGGCCTTCTTAGGATTTAACAATGGTTTACTATTTGTTCTTCTAGGTATGCTTGGTGGTATTATTTTATACTATTTAATTGCCAAACTTAAAGAACATAAATTTAGTGAAACTGGTACTTTGGCCTTAACATTGTTAAATATTGCTGCCGGGGCCTTACTACTTTGGTATACGATTAACCAACCAACTTGGTTTAATTTAGATCGGTGGACAGTTTCTTTATTATGTATTCTCGTTATTGGTATAACCTTACTTAATAAAGATTACTTTACGGCCGCTTTAAATAACAAGTATACGAGTAAGTTATTTGCTTATTTAGGTAGCATATCATTATATATTTATATGCTTCATTATCCAGTAGCAATATTTGTTTTAAGAATGTATGGACCAAATACTGCTGAAACAATTTATTCTTTCTGGTCAGTCTTTATTCCAACTGTTTTAATTACAATACTACTTAGTATTTTAGTTAAACTAGTTTTAGACAATACTTTATACCGCAAGAAAAAATAGGAGGTGAGTTAAGCTCATCTTTTATTTTGCTTATAAATTTGATAAAATGAAAGTGAAAGTAGGGATAAAAATGGAAATTATTACAAAAGATAAATTGGGAACCATTATTCATGATAATGACATGGTAGCAATTTCGGGTTCAGGTGGTTCGGGTTCCTGTGAAACAATTTTAAAAGGGATAAATGAAAGTTTTCAACAAAGTGGTCATCCTTGCAATATTGGTGTTACATGTGGGATAAGTCCCGGGAATTTAACGGAAGAAGCCAAGGGGATGAATTTACTAGCCCTACCTGGTTTAGTTGGTAAAGCCATTTGTGCCCATTTTGGGATGGGGCGTCTTTTTGGTAAAGCGGTGGGCCATAATGATTTTCCTACTTTTGCGCTTCCTTTAGGGGTTATTAATCATTTGTATCGGGCGCAAGCGGGAGGTGAACCAGGGATTATAACCCATATTGGTTTAAATACTTTTGCCGATCCACGGCAAAATGGTTGTCGGGTTAACGCCAAGGCCGAAGATGAAGATGATATTGTTTCCTTAATTAAAATTGCGGATAAAGATTATTTATTTTATAAAACTTTTCCCATTAATGTTGCGATTATAAAGGGGAGTGTAGCTGATGAAGATGGCAACATTTCCCTTCAAGAAGAAGGCGTTATTGGCGAACAATATAATATGGCTGTGGCAGCCCATAATTCGGGCGGTATTGTTATTGCCGAGGTGCGCCGGATTGTGCCTCGGGGAAGTATTAGAGCCCGCGATGTCTTAATTCATGCTTCCTACATTGATTATGTTGTTTTAAGTGAAGTAGAAGATATCACTCAAGATTATAATTTACCGGTTTATCGTCCTGAAATAACGGGTGATAAAAAAGTCCCTTTAACGGATATTAAGTTTCCGCCTTTAGATGAACGAAAAGTTTGTGCTCGTCGGGCAGCGATGGAATTAAAACCGAAGACCGTAATTAATTTAGGCGTAGGGATGCCGGAGGTTGTTGCTAAAGTCGCCGCTGAAGAGGGCTTTAGTAATGATTTATATTTATCAGTTGAATGTGGCCCAACCGGGGGTGTGCCCGTTGGAGGTGTGGCCTTTGGGGCAACAATTAATCCCGATTCGGTAATTGCCACGGCTGAACAATTTGATGCCTATAATGGTGGGGCTTTAGATTTAGCCATCGTAGGTCTTGCTGAAGTTGATAAAGAAGGAAATGTCAATGTTTCCAGCTTTGGTCCGAGAATAACAGGCCCTGGTGGTTTTATCAATATTACCCAATGTACTAAAAAAGTAATCTTTTTAGGAACTTTTATGGCTAAAGATTTAGTAGAAGAAATAAAAGATGGTAAATTATTAATTCAAAATGAAGGCACGAAACAAAAATTTGTCGATACCGTAGAACAAATTACTTTCTCGGCGAAAGAAGCCATTAGTAATAACCAAGAAATACTTTATATAACCGAAAGATGTGTTTTTAAATTAACGGCTCAAGGTTTAGAATTAAGGGAAATTGCTCCGGGAGTTGATTTAGAAAAAGATATTTTAGCGCATATGGGCTTTAAACCAATTATTTCAGCTAATCTAAAAACGATGGATGAACGAATTTTTCAAGAAACGAAAATGAATTTAGAAATTAAATAATTTTTTATAAAATGCACAATTTTTGTGCAAAATAGGTCAAAAAATATAAAAAATGCACAATAATTTTAAAATATTGTGCATTTTTAAGTGAAAAAACGGATTATTATTTCTTTTCTTTTAGTTCAAAATACATGTCGCGAAGTTCCATGGCTCTTTCAAAGTCAAGGGCTTTCGCGGCTTCTTTCATTTCATCTTCAATTTGAACTAATAGTTTTTGTTTATCGCGTTTAGTCATCTTGGCTTCAGTTTTAACTTCGGCCTCATTACTAATGACATCTTTAATTTCTTTGGTAATCGTGGTTGGCGTAATATGATGTTCTTGATTGTATTTTTCTTGAATTTGCCGCCGTCTATTGGTTTCCGTAATGGCTTCTTGCATGCTTTCACTAACTTCATCGGCATACATAATGACATGACCATGACTATTACGAGCACAACGTCCAATCGTTTGAATTAAACTGCGCGTACTCCGTAAGAAGCCCTGTTTATCAGCATCTAAAATACATATTAGACTAACCTCAGGGATATCTAAACCTTCCCGAAGTAGATTAATTCCCACGACGCAATCATAAATACCTAAACGTAAATCGTGAATTATTTTTAACCGTTCCAGTGTTTTAATTTCACTATGAAGATAAGCAACTTTAATATTTAACTCTTTTAAATAATTAGTTAATTCTTCGCTCATGCGAATGGTTAAGGTAGTAATTAAAACCCGTTCATTTTTGGCTTTGCGTTCATTAATTTCACTAATAATATCATCGATTTGCCCAAGGGTTGGTTTAACTTCAATAGTTGGATCAAGGAGCCCAGTTGGTCTAATAATTTGTTCGACATAGGTGTTGTTAGTTTTGGAAAGTTCATATTCTCCCGGGGTGGCCGATACATAAATGACTGTGTTAATTTTACTTTCAAACTCTTCATAAGTTAATGGCCGGTTGTTTAAAGCGCTTGGTAGCCGAAAACCATAATCAACTAAAGTTTGCTTCCGCATCCGATCGCCATTATACATGCCTCGCACTTGAGGAAGCGTCACATGAGATTCATCGACAATAAGTAAAAAATCTTTAGGAAAGAAGTCAATTAAACAACTTGGGGTTTCCCCATCGGCTCGGAGGGCTAAATGTTGCGAATAATTTTCCACCCCATTACAGTAACCAGTTTCTTTTAACATTTCGATATCATAATTAGTTCTTTCTCTTAACCGTTGTTCTTCAATAAATTTATTTTGACTTTTTAATTCTGCGAGCCGTTCTTGTAATTCGTTTTCAATGCGACCAATCGCAATATCTAATTTATCCTTACTAGTTACAAAGTGGGAAGCCGGAGAAATCGTAATACTTTTTTTGTTGCCGGTTATTTCGCCCGTTAAAGGATCAAAAGTCATTAGGGCATCAACGATATCGTCTTCTAGGGAGATTCTAATACCTTGGGCTTTTTCATTGACGGGAATAACATCAATATTATTACCTCGAACTCTAAAAGTGCCCCGATGGAAATCTAAATCATTTCGTTCATAAGTCATATCGATTAATTTATTTAAAATATCATGGCGGTTAATTTTTTGATTTAAGGTAAGAATTAACATATTTTTTTCGTATTCTTCTTTTTCCCCAATCCCATAGATACAAGAAACAGAGGCCACGACAATAACATCAGAATAGTTAATTAAAGCTGAGGTGGCAGCATGTCTTAATTCATCAATTTCATCGTTGATAGAAGCATCTTTTTCAATATAAGTATCACTACTGGGAACATAGGCCTCAGGTTGGTAATAATCATAGTAAGAAACAAAATATTCGACATGGTTATTGGGAAAAAGTTCTTTTAATTCGGCATAAAGTTGGCCGGCTAAAGTTTTATTATGAGCTAATACAAGAGTGGGTTTGTTAACTTCTTTGATGACATTGGCAATAGTAAAGGTCTTACCGGTTCCAGTAGCACCTAATAAAACTTGTTCTTTTTTGCCATTTTTTATGCCGGCGACTAGTTCAGCAATGGCCTCAGGTTGATCACCACTAGGTTTATACTTAGACACAATCTCAAACATTCGTATCGGCTCCTTTTTATCGGTATTTTATCACTAAATAATAAATAAAACAAATTCATCCGTTTTATTATGCTCTTTTTAACCTTAATTAATCATTTTTAATTGTAAAAACAAGATTCTAATTGTATAATTTAGGAGAAAGGAGTTTACTAATATGTCTTACGAATTACCATTTGAAGTAGAACAAAGTGTTAACCATGCAGCTGGTATAGCTATTTGGACTGTTGCTGCAATTATTATTGCCATTATTGGAGGAATTGTTACTTACTTTTTATTTGTTAAAGACAATAAAAAAGTAAGTAATAAGTTCTTGGCTTGGTTAAAGGGATTCTTAAAATTTAAAACAATGTTAATCGAAGATTTACTTAAAATCTGTTACATTGTTTTAGCATTATTTATCACTTTGGTTTCTTTTGGCATGATTGCTTCTAATTTCTTTGGTTTTCTTTTAACTTTAGTATTAGGAAATGTTTTCTTACGGGTATGTTTTGAAAGCTTACTAATTAAGATCATGATTTGGAAAAACACCAACGAAATTAATAGCAAGATGGGCAAATAAGGCAAGTTCAAAACTTGCTTTTTTTGTCAAATAAATTTCAAAAAGTGTCAAATAAGTTTTAAAAGTGTCAAGTTTGTGGTATGGTAAATATATAGAAGAGGTGGCAAAAATGACAACTTATATTTTTGGTCATAAAAATCCTGATACGGATAGTGTATGTTCCAGTATTGCTTTAGCATATTTAAAAAATGAAATAGGGGAAAAATGTGTTCCTAAAGTATTAGGAGATTTAAATAATGAAACGAAATTTGTTTTAGATTATTTTAAAGTAGATACACCTAGTTATTTAAATGATGTTCGGGTCCGGATTAAAAAAATTAAATATGATAAAAAGGCCTTTATTAATGAATATGCATCAATTGACGAGGCCTTTAAGTTAATGCAAAAAAGAAATATTACAGCGATTCCTTTAATTAATGATAATCGTAAATTAACGGGTTATGTAACATTAAAAGAAATAGCCAAATTTTTAATTAATGGGGATAAAGAAAAAATAAATACAACTTTTGCGAATATTGTAGCAACATTAGAAGCCAAAATTATTACCCAATATGATGAGGTTATTAAAGGTAATATTTTGGTGGCTGGTATGCAATCAAAGGATTTTTTCGATGCAGTTCAGTTAAATAGTGATGATATATTAATTGTTGGGGATCGTTATCGAATCTTAGATTATGCCATAGATTCTAAAGTTAAGTTAATTATTTTACCTTTTAATAGTACAATTAATAAAGAATTGCTAGCGAAAGCCAAGAAAAATAAAATTAATATTATTGAAACGGCTTTGGGTTCTTATTTGATTTCGAATCGAATCTTGCTGGCTAATTACATTAAAAGTATTAATACCAACCATGATCCGGTGACAGTAAATAATGAAGATAGTTATATTGAGTTTAAACATATGACTCACCAAGTTAATCATACCAATTATCCGGTTGTTAATAATAAGGGAGAATGTTTGGGCTTAATTCGGTTAACCGGACCAAATACTTACGAAAAACAAAAAGTTATTTTAGTCGATCACAATAATTTTGCCCAATCGGTAGATGGTATTGAAGAAGCCGATATCGTGGAAATCATTGACCATCATAATTTGGGAGCCATTGGTACCAATATTCCAATCAATTTTCGGAGTCGGCCCGTGGGTTGTACAGCAACAATGGTTTACGAAATGTTTTTAGAAAATAAAGTAACTATTCCTAAAGCCATCGCGGGGATTTTACTTTCAGCCATTTTATCCGATACGCTTCTTTTAACAGGACCAACGACGACGGAAGATGATCGTTTTGCTGCGGTTAAACTTTCTTCTTTAGCCAAGGTTGATTTGGAAAGTTATGGGATTGAAATGTTAAAAGCGGCTTCCTCAATTGCCAATATGAGTGTCGCCGATGTTATTAAAAATGACTTTAAAACTTATAATGTTAATGATGAGGTCATTGGTATTGGCCAAGTTATAACCATGGATTTTGATTATATTAAAAATAATATGGAAGAATTTGTTACAGAATTAAATAACATGACCGATCGGTTTAAAGCAGTGGCTTTATTTGTTACCGATGTTATTAAAAAGGGCTCTTATGTACTTTATAATGATAGTGCCGCCGAATTAATTAAAGATGCCTTTGGTTTAAAAGAGGTTAGGGAGGGAACTTTCTTAGCCAAAAAAGTTTCCCGGAAAAAAGATTTTCTACCAAATATTTTAAGTATTTTAGATGGTAGTGAATTACGATGAAGGCCTTAATTACCGGGGCTTCCAGTGGAATAGGGTTGTCATTAGCCAACCATCTTGCCGCTTTAGGTTATGATTTAATTTTAACCAGTCGAAGCGAAGATAAACTTAAGACCGTTGCTAGAGGCATAAAAACGAAGGTTAAAATAATGACTTTCGATTTAACCCAAGAAGCCGATGTTTATAAATTATACGACCAAGTAAAAAAAGAAAATCTTGATTTAGTTATCAATAATGCCGGTTTTGGTTTATTTGGGGAGTTTAGCCAAACGGATTTAAAGCGAGAACTCGAAATGATTGATTTAAATGTGAAAAGTTATCATATTTTAACTAAATTATTTGTTCAAGATTTTGTTAAAAAAGACCATGGATATATCTTAAATGTTTGTAGTAGTGCTGGTTTTATGGCAGGACCCCGTTTAAGTACTTATTATGCGACCAAAAACTATGTTACGAAACTTACGATGGCGATCAACGAAGAATTACGGGTTAAAAAAAGTAATGCCCATATTAGTGCTTTATGCCCCGGACCCGTGGATACCAACTTTAACAAAGTGGCCAAGGGCCGTTTTGCCCTAAAAGGAATTAGTCCGGATTATGTGGCTAAATACGCGATAAAAAAATTATATCAAAATAAAATGCTCATTGTGCCTACCTTAACGATGAAACTAGGATTATTTTTTATTCGGTTTTTACCATACCGCTTGCAATTAATTGTGGCTTACCATATTCAGTATCGCAAAGAAAAGGGGCCCAAGAAAAAAGTTTCGTCCTAAAAAACGAAATTTTTTGTTCTTTTTAGTTAATTGCAACTCCAATTTGACAAAAAACAACTTAAAGGTGGTAGTGCTACCAAGTAGAATATAATATGATTTGAGCGAGGTGAAGAAAAAATGAAGTTTTGTGAAAAACTCCAAATGTTGAGAAAAGAGAAGGGGTATAGTCAGGAACAACTCGCCGATTTATTAGATGTTTCTCGGCAAGCAGTTTCCAAATGGGAGTCTGGTTTAACTTATCCAGAGATGGATAAATTATTGACTCTTTGTAAGATCTTTAATGTTTCCTTAGATGATTTAACAAATGATGAAATATCGAAAACTAATCTTCGGGAACATAAAAAGAATAATTTTAGCAACTTAGTTTACACCATTATTGATATGTTTGAAAAAAGCATTGAGATGTTTAAACAAATGAATAAAAAAGCATTAGGTAAAATGTTTTTGGAATTAGTTATCTTAATTATTATTTTAGTCATTTGTAAAATGCCGTTTAATTATTTAGAATATTTAATTCGCAATCTTTTTACATCTTTAAATATTAGGTATGCGTTTTACAGTATTTGTTCTTTTATCATTAATTTAATTTATTTTGTTTTCTTTGTTTGTATTTTAATTTATTTTTATAAAACGCGTTATTTAGATCGGGAGATTCCGGAAATCGAAAAGAAGCCCCTTAATATCCAAAATGAGGCCAAGGTACCAGAGAAGAAAAAGGTTGAGGCCAAAGAAAAAAAGGAAACTATAGAAGAACGAAAGTTTATTCTTTTTGATCTTTTTGGTAATTTATTAAATATTTGTCTTAAAATTATTTTATTTTTCACACTTTTAGGATTATGTTTTTGTTTCGTGGCTTTTGTTTTCTTCCTTGTTTTAACTATCATTTTGGCTTTGCAAAAGATCTTTAGTTTTGGTTTAATTTTAATGGCTATGGCGTTAGTAATCGGCACCGGGGTTATTCTTAATTTAAATATTGCGTGGTTATTTAATCACGAAAATAATTATAAAATGCTTTTAATTAATTTTTTAACTAGTTTAGTTTTACTTGCCAGTGGGGGAGCCATTTTCTCCTTTGAACTGACCCATTATAATTTTCTTAATGAAGCCCCTCAAAATGTAACCTATGCACATAAAAGTTATACTTTTCCAATGCAAGATAATACCTTTTTAGTAGATGCTTTTCCTGATAGTTATCACTATCTTACATATAAAGTAAACGATGAATTAAAAACAGAAATTAAATATGATATTTATTATTATTCGGATTTTCAAAATATCGAGGTTAGGGAAAATGCCAATAATGCCATTGCCCTTAATTTAAGTGCCAATAGTATTAATTTTCCGATTAAAAAATTTAGCACGATGATTATTGAAAATTTACAGGCTAAAACCTTATATAATTACGACCATTTATATGATGTTAATATCGTGGTGGAAACTAGTCAAAATAATATCGATATTTTAAAACAAAACTATTTGGCTTATGAAGAAGAATATCGGCAAAAAGAAATGGATTACTGGGCCGAAGAATATGAAAAACAAATTGAGGACTTAGAAGAAGAAAATTATTCCTTAAGGGATCAAAGAGATGAATATGAAATTAAAATTAGTGATTTACAAGACAAAATAAATGAATTAGAAGAAAAACTCGCCGATTATAAAGCCCGGGTGGAAGATTTATTAAACTAAAAATAAGTAGGAAAAGGTCCTACTTATTTAATTGTTGGGTTAAAGTTTGGGCTGTTTTTTGCACCTTGGCGGGAGCCGCAGCTTCTAAATTATAAAAGTTTAATTCATAAGCCAAGGTAAAAAGATCCCGAGCATTTTGACTAATTTGATTAAACATTTTTAAAAGTTCTTTATATAAATGATCGTTACTGGCTTCATTTAAAGCATAAGTCATATTAACCGCCATATTTTTTTCTGTTTCTAAAATATCTAATAAATATTCTTTATCAGTCATTTGGTTCCTCCTTAGCTAAAATAGCCGTTAGTTTCGTACAAAAATCATAATGGATGTTGGCAATTTCGGTTAATAAATTTAAGATTTTTTCATTGGCAATTTGTTCGTTATAAAATATTATTTTTTGGGCTGTAATAAAATTCCAATTGAACATATCTTTAATATAACTTAGATCTTTATCCGTTAACATTTTCGGTACTTTCATTGTTATTTGCCTCCCTTATTATTTTGGCTTAAGGGAAATTGAAAATGCTGTCAAATTATGGTATATTTATCTAGAGTAGGGGTCAAAATGAAAAAGGAACGCAAAACTTTATATTTCAGTATCTTAGTAAATATGTTAGTCTCATTTTTGAAAATCGGTGGTGGCCTGGTTTTTGATGTGTATTCCTTAATTGCTGATGGTTATTATTCGATATGCGATTTAGCCACTGACTTTATTGCTTTAATTAGTGCTAAAATATCGCGAAAAAGGGCGAATAAAAAATTCCCTTTTGGCTATGGCAAAGTAGAGTATATCGCCCAAATGTTTATTGGCTTTTTAATTATAGGCGTTGGTCTTTTTACATTCCTTACTTCTTTTGGCCGGACCTTTGAGCGACCTGGTTTAGATATTATTTACGTTATTTTAGTAGCTATTTTTCTTAAAACTTTAAGTAGTAATTATTTATATCAAGTGGGAAAGGATATTCGAAGTCAGATTTTAATTTCTTCCGCGGGGGAATCATTTTTAGATGTTATTTCGACCACCGGTGTTTTAATTATTGTTTTAATTGGCCAATTATTTCCGCCGATCGATTTTTTAGGTAGTACCATTATTAGCATCTTAATTATGGCAGAAGGCGTTAAAATCATTACAAATAATCTTTGGGTTTTAGTTGGGGAAGATAAAAATGATCAAGAAATCAAAAATAAACTAAAAAGCATTGTTAATAATAGTAAATTGCTTACTTATAGTGATTCATTTTTAATTAAAAGTGGTTCTTATTATCAAACGACAATTGAACTAGCGGTCCCCAAAGAAATGACCGTGAAGGATCTTTTAAAATGGGAAAATAAAATCAAAAAGCAAATTAAAGATTTAAAATACAATATTAAGTTTATTGATTTTGAAATTATTACGAAATAATTAGCACTTACTATTGACAAGTGCTAATTATGGTGTTATATTAATAATGTCAGCAAAAGGTATATTATATGTGGTAAGCATAATAATAGTAAAGAAAGGAAGATGATTAATTATGTTACCAAGTAGAATGTTTTTTGATGATTTATTAAGTGATATGAGTGTGGAAAGTAAGATGAAATGTGATATTTACGAAAAAGATAATAAATATTACATCGAAATGGATGTTCCGGGTTACAGCAAAGAAGATATTAAAATCGAATGTTTAAATGGCAATATTACGGTAAGAGCCGAAATTTCTCAAAAAGATGAAGAAAATAAAAAATATCTTCATCGGGAAAGAAAAATGTATGGTAAAATTGAAAGAACTTTCCATTTAGAAGATATGGATGAAGATAGTATTAGTGCCCAATTTAAAGATGGTATTTTAAAACTTGAAATTGCTAAGAAAACCGAAGACGAAAATAAAAAATTAATCGAAATTAAATAATTGAGGAAAGCCAGTGTCAAATTGGCTTTTTTCTTTGCATTAAAATAAAATAAATAATATAATTATAGTGGTGGTTGAAATGAAAGAAAAACAAAAGATTTTGATTTTAGGGGCAGCCAAAAGTGGCCTTAGTGTGGCTAAATTATTGGCGCCATTTCATCACGATATCACAATAAGTGATCTTAAACCATTAGCCCCAGAAGATGAAGAAACTTTAAAAAAACTAGGAGTTAAAGTAATTATAACCGACCATCAAGAAGATTTAATAACGGCAGATTATGATTTAATTATTAAAAATCCGGCAATTAAATATACGAGTCCTCTTGCCCAAAAAATTAATGACTTAAAAATAAATTTAACTAATGAAGTTGAAGTGGCTTATCATTTTTTGCCTAAGGATGTTAAAATTATTGGCATTACGGGTTCTAATGGCAAAACGACGGTGACCACGATGATTTATGAATTATTAAAGCAAATGGGGTTGCCCGTTGTTTTAGGAGGCAATATTGGTACCCCTTTAGCCGAATTGGTTTCAGATATTAAATCGGGTGATATCTTAGTATTAGAATTATCCGATCATCAACTTAATGATCTAAAAGATTTTAAAACCGATATTAGCGTTTTAACGAATATTAGTCCGGCACATTTAGATTATCATGGCTCTTTTGACCATTATAAATGGGCCAAGAAAAAAATCTTTAATCACCATACAAAAGACGATATAGCCATTATTAATGCCAATAATGCGGATTCCATGTCTTTAACTCAAGATATTTTAAGTCATAAAATTTATTTTAATGATGACCAGAATTATTTTAATGAAACAGGTATTTGGCTAGATGATGAATTAGTTTTAAAAAAAGAGGATATCTTACTTCAAGGTAATCATAATTATGAAAACATTTTAGCGACCCTGTTAGTTGTCAAAAACTTTGGTTGGGATTTAGCTATTATCAAAAAATATTTGGCTACCTTTGGGGGCGTCGAACATCGTTTAGAATTTGTTAGGGAAGTAAATCAAGTGCAATATTATAATGATTCTAAGGCTACTTCGACAGCGGCGACGATTACGGCTTTAAAAACCTTTACTAGACCTGTCCATCTTATTTTAGGGGGCGAAGAACGAGGACAAGATTTTCATGATTTAGATCCATATATGAATCATGTTACTTGCCTTTATGCTATTGGCTCCACGACCGCGCGAGTAGGTGAATATGGGAAAGGAATTGGTAAAGATGTCATTTTATGTCAAACCCTCAATCAAGCGATGAAGGAAATTATCAAAAAAGTAGAACCTGGGGACGTCGTTTTACTTTCACCGGCGAGTGCTTCTCAAGATTTTTATGCACGTTTTGAAGATCGAGGTAATGAGTTTAAAAATTTTGTTGCAAAAATCTAGATTAATGAGTATAATTAAGTTATATTAAAAATAAGGGGCTGATAAGTATGAATAATGAAAATCCAACTAATCCAAATGAAACCAATGAATTAGGAGCAACGGCATTAGGCAGCGCACCTGTAAGTGATGCTAGTGCGAGTGTGGCACCTGTTAGTGAACCAGTAAATAGTAGTGGTATCCCAACACCTCCGGTTGCGCCAGAAAATGGGGGAATGGTTAATCCAGTACCTGCCGCAGCGGTTGGCGAAGCACAAGCCAGTGCGAGTCCAGAAAGTGTTAATTTAGGAGCACCAGTTATGCCGACGGAACCAACACCGATGGCATCTGAGATACCAGATCAACCAGTTACTCCTGGAGCACCGACAGCTGATGGGACAGTGGTAACACCAAGTAGTGGAGTTGCACCTGTAACGGAACCGGTTAATAATGCTAATGCGGATATGAGTCCAATTGAACAACCTATTCCGGGAACTAATGGATCTTATAATGCCACAAGTAATGTAAATAGCAATGGCTTTGTCGAACCAACGAAAGTAGCCGATGTGGGGACAGTTCCACCGGCCCAAAAAGAACCTAAAGAAAAAAAGCCAATGAATAAAGTTTTATTTATTATTTTAATAGTTGTTTTACTTGCGGCTATTGCCTATGGAGTATATTATTATTTATCTTTAGGTAAAAGTAAAACAGCCATAAATGTTAAAACTAATCCGGTAACCCTTAATTTGGGTGATACCCTTTCTACAGATATTAATGATTATGCTCAAATAACTGGGACCAATCCGAAAAATTGTGTTTTACATACGGAAAACGTTGATGTAACTAATGTTGGCAATTATGAATATACTGTTGTTTGTAGCGAACAAACTTATAAGGGCGCAATAAGTATAGTTGATAATGCCCCATTGATGGCAAATCCGAAGAATGTTTATGTATCAGTTGGCAGTGGCGAAGAAACACCTAGTGTAACTTATAAGCCAGAAGATTTCATTGAAGCCGATTCATGTAATGGCGAAAATTGTGTTTATAGTTTTAATGAAGATACCGATTTTACGAGTTATGTTAGTAATCCTGGTATTTATGAAATTTTAATAAATATTAGCGACGGTGAAAATAAAACGGGTGAAGTAATTAGTAATTTTGTTGTTTTAGAAAAACCATTAAAATTATTTATGGTTTGTTCTAAAACCGATGCTGAGGCCGGCAAAACAATAACTGATCGATTAGCCATTGGCCCAGAAAATGAATATATTAATTATGCTGAACGGGTGCATACTTACACATTTACGGAAGAAGAGGACTATTTAGAAGCAATTGGTTCTCAAGAATCGACGATTACTTATGATGATATTGTAGGTCAAGCAATTTATAATAAGACAGCAAAAACCTTAACTATTATGGAAAATTTGGGAAGTGAAGATTTAAATAATGAAGCGGGAGGTACTTTCCCTAATACTTATTTAACAATTTCTGAATATTATAAAGCGAAAGGAATTACTTGTACATTTGAAAGATGACATTGAAATAATGTCTTTTTTCTTGCAAGAAAAATAAGTTCATGATACCATTATAATGGTGATACTAATGAAGCATAAAAAAATAATTATTGTTGGCTCAGTAATAATTATAGTATTGTTTGTTCTTTGGTTATTTCCTGTTATTTTTAATTTTGAAGGTAATAAAACCGATGAATACAAAAAAATAAATGACGAATTAGTTAACACATTATATGAAAATATAATTTCTGATGATTATCATAGTAGATATACTTTTTATAATGCCTATTATACTAAATATGGTAATTTAGCACGAGATTATATTTTAAAAATTGGTTATTATTATTTAAAAAATAATAATGAATTAAAAGAAAACTCATTAACTAATGATGATTTAATTAAAGAAAATATTGATGGTAAACCCCTTAATAAAATAGATGTTTCCACATTAAAAAAAGCAATTCAAAGCATTTTTGGCCCTGATGTCAATATTTCATTAGGGGATTTTGCTATTGATAATAAATTAAAAGGTCATTACGTAGAAAATGAAAATAAAATTTATATATATGAAACGGATGAAAATTTGGAAGAATACTATATTTTTAGACAAAGAGAAAGTTACGCTATCAGCGATGATCAAACAGTGGTAATTTATGATTATTTTGTAAAATGTAATAAAAAAACAGGTCTTTGTTATAACGACGATCGGATGGCTAATTTAAATGAAAATATTAAGTTTAATAATGGAAGTATAAATACTAAAAATGCTGGTAATCTTGCTAAATATCAACATACTTTTAAATTAATTGATGGCAGTTATTATTGGTATAGTAGTGAACTGGCAAAATAGGGAAGGTAGTTATGAAGAAGAAAAACGGGTTTGTGTTCGTGGAAACCATTATCACCATCGTGTTCGTGGCCGCAGCCTTATTAGTGATTTTTGGCATCTATCGCAGTGCGATCACGGAAGAAAAAAGAAGAATCTATTACGATGACATGGGTTATTTGTACCGCAATTACTATATCGCGGATTTTTTGATAAATGAAAGTGAAATAAATGAATATAAAAACGAAATCTTGGGCGATAAATACGCTATCCAAATAAATGCTGAAACAAATAAACTATTTAATGATCGGCAAAAAGCGGAAGGCAAACCCGAAGAATTAAAAAGTATCATCGAAGAATTTAACGTAAATGAAATGATGATAGTGTCAAAAGAAATCGTGGAAAACTGTTATAGTAAAGAAAATAAGGAAAAATGCGAAAAAAGTTATGAAGGTCTAAATGAAGGAAGTAAAAAGTATCTAGAAAGTATCGATATAACAGATGAATACGATTATTATTTAGTGACAGAATATCGAGAAAAAGCCACCAAAGAAGGAATAGAAAAGTGCGAAGAAAATGAAGAAGACTGTGCTGTATTTTATGTAACCCTTGGTCTCGATATAAATCGAGAAAGATGTAGTATTGAAGAAAAAGAAGGACAAATTCATTACTATGGACTAAAGGGAAAAGAAATAAGTGCCGAAGATTACGAAAAAGAATGTCCCACCAATACAATAGGAAAAATATGTGAAGGACAAAAGTTTTCTGAATGCCTAAAAGACAATTATGAAGTTGAAAATACGGAAGAAAGTGGATTGTATTACCATGATGGAGATGGAAAAGACTCCGGAAGTAATAATGAAGCCGGAGATTTATCGTATCGATATAGTGGAGCGAATCCCAAAAACTGGGTGTGCTATGGAAGTGAAGCAGAAAAATGTCCCGAAGAGAATTTGTATCGGATAATAGGCATCTATGACAAAGAAATCAAAATCATAAAGAATAAAGAAAATACTAGTCCGAAAGAAAATAAATGGGAAGAAGTAGATAAAATAAGTTGGAAAGAAAACTACATACAAAGCCAGGCTGAAGAATGGCGAAATATGATAAGTGAAAGTAGTTGGCAAACGGAAGGAATAAATTATAAAAGTACGACACCAGAGTTATTAATAGGAAATGCGAAAGAAGTATATGAGCAAGAAAGCCAAGGAAGTAAAAAAACGAGTAAAGTCGGATTAATGTATGTCAATGAATATCTCTATGGAGCAAGTCCGAAATATTGGCAAGAAGAAGGAACCAAATATAGTGAAGAGGCAGCGAAAAATAATTGGTTATATCAAAATAAAACTGAATGGAGTATAAGTAAAGAAAAAGGAAGTAGCAATAGTTATGTCATAAATGAAGCGGGGAATGTAGGAGTATTAGGGCAACAAGAAAGTAAAAAGATTCGACCTGTAATCAATTTAAAAGAAACCGTAATGTTAGTAGGGGGACAAGGCACAGCGGAAAATCCATATCGTTTAGGAGATATTGGAGTAGTAATAAAGAATTTAAACTTAACAGCAGAGTATGAAAGAATAACGGCAAATGTTGAGGCTACAACACCAGCCCCAGCCAAGATAAATAAATATTACTATCGGATCAATGGTGGGGCATGGCAAGAAAGTACCAATAGTCAAAATATCTTTAATAGTCTAGTAGCGGATACCGAATATACAATAGAAGTGTATGCAACAAATAACCGAGGAATGAGATCAGATATAAAAAGTACTAAAGTATGGACAAAATATCAAATGCCAAACATAGCAATGGAAATGAAAGATACAGCAGGAAAAGTAATAGGAGAA
>CANRAJ010000018.1 GCA_947628545.1 uncultured Bacilli bacterium
TTAATCAACCACCTTTGCTTTATTATATCAAATTGATTGATTGCGAAAAATTTTCACTCCTTAGAGCTGATAGCATAACTTTTTATTTGACATTTAGCATAAAATTATATATACTTAATGAGTAATGCCTCTTTAGCTCAGTCGGTAGAGCGCACGGCTGTTAACCGTTAGGTCGTAGGTTCGAGTCCTACAAGAGGCGCCATTTGATGATAAAGCAAATCTCAAGAAGAGGTTTGTTTTTTTATTAAAATAAGTTATAATAGACTTAGATGTTTTTTCAAGGATGGTGATTTCATTGCAAGATAAATATCACATGACGAAAGAAGATAACATCTTTTTTGCCAAACGTAAACTAATTGATAGCATTTATCAAAGTGCTAATTTGGAAGGTATTGCGGTCACTTTTGCCGAAACAGCATATTTTTTAAATGATGTTAATACTGGCCGATTAAAAGTTAATGACTTTTTTAAATTATGTGGCTTACGCGATGCTTGGTGTTTGGTTTTAGATACAATTGATGAACCTTTAACCACGGACTATATCAAACATGTCCATTCTTTAATCTGCCAAGGTCAAGGTATTCATCCTTTAGGTGCATATCGTGATCGGGGGGTAGGAATATCGGGAACTAATTGGCGGCCTGAAAGTCCGGATGATTGTGACTATGATGCGGAACTCGCCGCGATTATGGCCAATCCCCATAATTTGGAACGGTGCATCGATTTATTTTGTTGGATTCAACGTAGCCAAATGTTTCTTGATGGCAATAAAAGAGTGGCTAATTTAGTAGCCAATAAAGAAATGATTCGGTGTGGTCAAGGAATTATTTCGGTACCAGTTGAAAAAATTGGCGATTATTTTGTCCGCTTAATTCATTATTATGAAACTAATGATAATACCGATTTAAAAATGTGGATATATGATAATTGCTTAGATGGTTTAAATGAAGATTTAACAATTTCCGGATCCAGACAAAAAAAGTAATGAAGATTTGAAAAAAAAGTATAATGAAGTAGGGGTATTAAATGAAAGTAAAAGAAGAAAAATTATCCATTTATAATGCATTTTGGATTTTTATAATTGGCAGTGTTTTAGGTTGGTTTATTGAGGGATTATTTACACTTATTTCTCAACATATTTTAATTAATCACTCGGCTTTAGTAATTGGCCCTTTTAATATTATTTATGGTTTTGGCGCCGTTTTACTTACGGCCTTACTTTTAAATTATAAAGATCGTTCTTTATGGTTAATTTTCTTACTTAGTTTTATTGGGGGTTCAGTTTTAGAATATATTTGTAGTTGGGGCATGGAATTATTCGTCGGCTTTACGGCTTGGGATTATAGTAATCATTTTTTAAATCTTAATGGCCGAATTTGTCTTTTATATTCTCTTTACTGGGGCTTTTTAGGAATCATTTGGATTAAATACATTTATCCCTTATTTATTAAAATTATTCATCTTTGGAGTTATGAACTTGGGCATAAAGTGGGAATTTGGTTAGCCATATTTCTCGTTTTAGATGCGGGTATTACCATTACGGCCGTCATGCGAGCCAAAGAAAAAGAAAAACAAATACCGCCATCAAATATGTATGAAGAATTACTCGATCAAACTTTTAATCAAAAATATTTAAATAATATGTTTTGCAATAAGTGGAGTTAATTTATGAAAGTATTAATTTTGACATGTAGTACGGGAGGAGGACATAATTCCTGCGCCCGTTATTTAAAAGAGGAGTTTAATGATCATGGTATTACTTGTGATTACCAGGATTATTTTGATATTGTGGGCAAAAAAGCCTCTCAAATTGCCGAAAAAATTTATTTGGATACCACGAAAAATAATGGTTTAATTTTTAAAGGGGTTTATCGTTTAGGTGAATTATATGATAAAACCCCAATTCCGAGTCCCGTATATGGATTAAATAAATTAGTCAAAGAAAAACTTTATAAGTTTATTTGTGATAACGGTTATGACTTAATTATTGGCACCCATCTTTTTCCGTGTATTGCCCTAACAGCCATAAAAAAAGAACACGATATAAAGTTTGTTAATGTGGCTACCGATTATGAATGTATTCCGTTTTGGAGTGAAACTAATCCCGATGTTTTTGTTATTCCGGCTGCCGAATTAAAGGAGCGCTTTATTGCTAAAGGAGTAAAACCGGATTGTTTATTTCCTTTTGGGATTCCAGTGGCTAGTCGCTTTTTTCAAAAAGCCAAGCAATTAGCGATTCCCTCTAAAAGCATTTTACTTACCTCAGGCAGTATGGGCTTTGGCAAAATGATGGAACTCACAAAAGCACTTCTTACTCAAATTCCCGAATATACGTTAATTGTTATCTGTGGTAATAATAAAAAAATGCAAGAAGAATTAACCAAAATAAAGGATCCTAATTTAAAAGTTTTGGGCTTTGTTAATAATATAAACGATTATATTAAAAGTTGTGAAATTGTTATGACCAAACCCGGGGGCTTAACGACAACTGAGGTCGCGGGGATGCGGAAACCCTTAATTCATGTGATGCCGATTCCGGGTGTCGAAAATTATAATGCGGCTTTTTTTGCGGATCATAAAATGGCTCTTCGCGCGGAAACCATTAATGATGCCGTTAAGTGTGCTAAAGAGTTAATTCAAAATAAAACCTTGCAACAAGAAATGATGGCCAATCAAGCCAAATATATTAATAATTATGCGGCTTATGAATTAGTCGAATATCTAATTAAGAATTATTAATGTCAAAATACTGTCTAAAAAGACGAGTATTTTTTTAATTTTGCAAAAAAATTGCTATAATAAAAGTAGGTGATGACAATGGATGAAAATAGTATGTTAACTCGATATGGCGAAAATTTAACCCAAAAAGAATATTTAACCGATCCGGCCATTGCGCGAGATGAAGAAATAAAACAAATGATTTTAATATTACTAACACCTGAAAAAAGTGCCCTTTTAGTAGGGAAAGCCGGCATTGGGAAAACCGCGATTGTCGAAGGCTTGGCATACCGGATTCAAAAAAATTTAGTGCCCGATGCCTTAAAGGGTTGGGAAATTATTAAAATAAATATTACGAGTTTAATGGGAACAACCTTAAATGATAATGCCATGGACAATCGGCTTGATCTTTTAGTTCGGGAATTAGGCAAAAAAGAAAAAACCATTCTTTTTATCGATGAAACCCATTTACTAGTTAATCGGGAAGGGGGCTTAGATTTTGCCAATATGTTAAAAGCTGGCTTAGACCGCGGAACAATTAAAATGATTGGAGCCACAACCAGCGAAGAATACGAACAATATATTTTACGCGATCGCGCTTTCTTGCGGCGGTTTCAAAAAATTGATGTGGCCGAAACCGATAAACCAACTACCGTAAAAATCTTGATGGGAACGATTCCTAAATTAGAAAAACAAATTGGTGTTAAATTGGCCTATCAACCCTATATAATTGAAAAAATTATGGCTTTCATTGTTGAAATGACCGATGAATATAAACGGGTTTACGAAATATCTAGTCGTTATCCCGATATCTGTCTTACGATTGTAGCGAATGCCTTTACTTATGCTTTATACGAAAATAATAAAATTGTCCGGCTGAAACACTTTTATAAAGCCATTTGTAATGCCCGCAATATATATGAAGATGCGAAAGTTAAAGAAATTGAACGCTTTAAAACCGAATTTGCCGACATGATTGTGGCTGAAGGCGTTAATCTAGATGATGTTGGCTAACCGAGATTATTTTCGGTTTTTTCTTTTTTTAAAACATATAGTTTAATATGAACCAATTACTTAAAATTATTTTGTTGTTACTTTTAAGCTTGTGGAAGGAAAAGCCATTTGTGAATAATATATCTTTAGAATCCTCTTTACCGAAAACTTTATTAAGCAATTTAAATCCCGAACTTATTTTAAATCCAGCCGAAATTGAAAATTATAATAAGCAAATAAAAACTAAAACGCCAGCTATATATGATTTAAATATTGTGGATTTTAATTCTGAAAAATTATTAACGTATCTTAATACTTATCAAATGCCCAAGATAAAACAATATAATGGAGCAAAACTTTTAACGGACAAGGAAAAAGCGCAAATATTAGCTAATCGGAATCTAGAGGCAATTATAAAGCCAAGTTTACAAAAAGCTTTAGCTTTAAATCACACTAATTTGCGTTCTTTTCCGACATCTTTAAGTTCAAGTGATAAGCCCAATTCCGCTTTTGATAACTTTCAACAAACCGAGATTTCTTTAAATACGCCCCTTTTAGTTTTACATGAAAGTAAAGATAAAGAATATTATTTTGTTTTAAGTCCTATCTATTATGGTTGGGTGAAAGCGGAAGATATCGTTTTCGTTGATAATAGTGATTATGCTTATTTTATAGAACCATTATCTTTTGGGGTAATTACCGCCAAAGAATATAAGGTTGGTAATCTAAAATTGGAAATGGGTGTAAAATTACCGGCGGTTGGAGTAACATCTAAAGGTTATAAAGTTCATCTGCCCAGCCTAGATAAAAATCAAAAATTAAGTAAAAAAGAAATCGTCATTCCTTTTTCCCAAATGTCTTTAGGTCATTTACCTTATACCGCACAAAACGTGGTGAAACAGGCCTTTAAATATTTAGATGAGCCTTATAGTTGGGGTGGCAAAAACGGTATTGATTGCTCGGGTTTTATTTGGCATATTTATCGCTCGTTTGGTTTTCTTTTTCCGCGGGATACTGGTGAGCAAAATTCTAGTGTTGGCCAAATAATTAATTTGACAGGAAAAGATAATACCGAAAAATTACAACTTATGCAAGGAACGGAACCAGCACTACTTTACCAAAAAGGGCATGTTTTACTTTACTTAGGAAATATTAATAATAACTATTATGTTATAAATGCGGCAGGTAATATTGCGAAAAATAAAGTTATGATTGAAACGTTAAGTGATAGTAATTATTTAGCCAATTTAAATAAAATAGTTTTAGTAAAATAAATTTTTTTATTTTAATTTCGATAGTAAATATCAACAACTTGGCATTAAAAAAGAACTTTTTGATAGTTCTTTTTTTAACGATTTAGAAGATAAAAGAATAAATTGAGGTAAGTAGCAAATAGGACCCAAATTAAATAGGGTATTTGTAAAAGCCCGGCCAGTTTTTCTTCCTTATAAAAGACATAAATCATATCGATTACGCTAACTACTAAAAGAATAATCCAAATTAAGGCTACGAAACGCCATTTTAAAAGGAAGAAAATAAGGGGCCAAATTAAATTAACAATTAATTGAGTATAATAACTTTTTTTAACTTGGGTAGTATCTTTATCTTTAGTTTTTAGATAACCATAACTAATTCCCATTAAAATATAAAGAATAGACCAGACGACGGGAAAAAGCCAGCCGGGTGGGGCTAAAACGGGTTTAGTTAAAAGATTATAATCCATTTTACCACTGGTAATAAAACCAATTAGACCTCCTAAAACTAAAGGTACTAAGATACTTTTAAGATATGTTTTAAAATTTGTCATAAAACCTCCTAGTAATATTGTATTGATTTTAAGTAAAAATATACTTGGACTAGTGCTTGTTAATGAAAGCCAAAGTGGCTATAATTAAAATTAGGAGAAGTATATGGAAATAGTTAAAATAATTGATGAAAAGGGAAATTATTTAGGACAAACAATGAGTATGGATTTAGCCCATCAAAAAAGTTTATTACATGAAGCGGTTGTTATTTTTATTGTTAATTCTCAAAAACAACTTTTATTAGGTAAAAGAAGTCATAAAGAATCTTTTGACCAAGATAAGTGGGGTCTTTTAGCCGGCCATGTAGATCAAAATGAAACTAAAGTTGAAGCGATAAGAAGAGAATTAAAAGAAGAAATTGGTTTAGATTTTGCAGATGATGAATTCCATCCTTTAGATTATACGGAATTAAATCAAGAAAAGCATAATGCCCATTTAATCTATTTTTATTACTTAAAAGCCGATTTTGCGATAAGTGATTGTCATTTGCAAAAAGCCGAACTTAGTGCTCTAAAATGGGTAGATATTGATGCAGTTATTAATTTAATTAAGAATAATGATACGACTATTATTACCAAACCGGGAAGATTACCTTTATTTGAAATGATGAAAGAAATGATGAAAGAAATGGAATAATTCTTGGCATTTAAGTTATTTTCTTTTATAATAGAAATTAAAAGAAAGGAAATGTAAAATGGATAATATAACAATTTTACCCGCGGATGTATATATTGTTAATAATCGAACTATTTTACAGGAATTTGATAAAAAAGTTCTGCTTTCTTTTTATGAACCAATTTTAGGTCATTTAGCCATAGGCCTTTATTTAACTTTATGGAATGATTTAGATAATTTTAAACAATTTAGTAAAGAATTTACCCATCATCATTTGATGAGTATTTTGGGTTGTTCCCTTAAAAATATTACGACGGCGAGAGAATCCTTAGAAGCCGTAGGTTTAATGAAAACTTTTGTGAAAACGGGGGGAAATGTTAATCGTTATCTTTATGAGTTATATTCCCCTTTAAGTCCCAATGAATTTTTTAATCATCCCGTTTTAAATGTCGTTTTATATAATAATATTGGCGCCACGGAATATCGTAATTTACAAAAACAATATGAAAAAGTGAAAATTGATGTTAAAGATTATGTGGAAATTACCAAACAATTAGATGATGTTTATGAATCAGCAATGGATCTTAATTTAGTGACGGGTTTAGAACGCGAAACGGGCGATATTAAAACGGGCGAAAAAATCGACTTTGATTTAATTTTATCTTCGATTCCCAAGGGGGCTATTAACGAACGGGCCTTTAATAAAAAGACGCGGGAATTAATTAATCAATTGGCCTTTTTATATAAATTAGATACTTTAAAAATGATGGAATTAATTCGGACTGTTTTAAATGAATATGGCATGATTGATAAAAATAGTTTACGCTTGGCGGCCCGGAAGTATTATCAATTTAATCATGGGGCGCTACCAACTTTGATTTATCGGAGTCAACCTGAATATTTAAAAACGCCAAGTGGCGATAATTCCCTAAGAGGCCAATTAATTCAAATCTTTGAAAATATTAATCCGGTTGATTTTTTAAGAGCCAAATATCATGGTAGTAAACCGACGAGTCGAGATATTAAATTAATTGAAAACTTAGTTATGGATTTAGAAATGCCTCCAGCAGTAGTTAATGTTTTACTCGATTATGTTTTAAAAACCAGTAATAATAAATTAGTAAAAGAATATGTTGAAACCATTGCGGGTCAATGGAAAAGAGCCGGATTACAAACCGCGGATGAAGCAATGGAATTTGCCGAAAAAGAACATCTAAAGAAAAGTAAAAAAGCAATGCCAAAACCAAATAAAGAACCACTTTGGTTTAATAAAACGATCGAAAAAGAAACCATCGCCGAAAGTGAACAAGCCGAATTAGCCGATTTATTGAAGGAGTTTAACTAATGGAAAAAATGCATATGACTTTAAATGCGAAAATTACCCAAGAATTAAAGAATAATTATGAGCATGGCTTAACCGATAAAGATTTTCAAAAATTAGTTACCAGTTTAAAAATAAGTAACGAATTAGGGCAAAAAAATACCTCGAAATTAGAAGATACTGTAGCCGAATTAAAAAATTGTCGGAAATGTCAAGGTTTATTTATGTGTGCTAATAAAGTAACGGGCCATGTTTATTATCCGGAAAAAGAAGAGGAAAGATTAAACTTTAGTTATGTGGCTTGTAAATATCAAAAAGAAATGGAACAAGCCAAGAGCAATAAACAAAAAGATTTAAATGATATTGCTAATGCGCGGATGAAAGATATTGATATTACGGATAAAAAAAGAGTACCTATTATTAAATGGTTAAAAAACTTTTATGATCAATATGAACCTATTAATAATTTAAAAGGATTATATTTACATGGTTCCTTTGGCAGTGGCAAAACTTATTTAATCGCCGCCTTATTAAATGAACTTGCGCTTAAAAAACATGCCCAAGTAGAAATTGTTTATTTCCCAGAATTACTGCGGAATCTAAAAGAAGATTTTACGACTTTAGAAGATAAATTATATTATTATGAAACAGTAGATATTTTATTTATTGACGATATTGGCGCCGAAAATGTGACCAGTTGGGGCCGAGATGAAATCTTAGGCACAATTTTACAAAGTCGGATGAATAATAAATTAACCACCTTTTTTACTTCAAACTTTACAATTGCCGAATTAGAAAAACATTTGGCCATAACTAAAGGGAGCGAAGATGTCGTTAAAGCCCGGCGCATTATTGAACGCATTAAGCAATTAACGGAAGATTTAGAATTGGTAAGTGTTAACCGGCGGAGTTAATAATTGTTTTGCTGACAATTTTGTGATAAAATTATAGTAGGGTGGATAAAATGAAGGTCAAAGAATTATTAAAAAAATTTTATCAAAAGCGCAATTTATTTATTATTGTTTGTGTTTTAGTTTTAACCCTTAGTACCATTGGGATATCTTATTCGGCCTTTTTTACTGTTAAATCCAATACCGATGATCAAACTTTAACCACCGGTAATTTAGCCGTTTCTTATAGTGGTGATGGCACAGCAGTTTTTCCCAGCACTTTAGAACCCATTTCGGATCGGGATGGCTTAAATCAAACCAATAATAAAATAATTCATATATCTAATACGGGAACTTTAGATAGTGAATATGTTTTGACGGTAGGTTATGATATGGATAAGTTTAATGACCGTGAAGGGGCTAAAGAGGATGATATTTTAACACCAATTGAATTTGTCAAAATTGCGGTTTATGAATATGATAGCGCAAGTGGAACCTCAACTCCTTTAACCGGGCCTTTGAGTATTGGGGATTTACCAATTTATGAATATAATGCCAGTGATCAAAATTTAAATCGTTATGGTATTTTATTTGGTAATATTGGTAGTGCTACGAGTGGTAATGCCACGAAAAATTATCAAGTTAAAGTTTGGCTTTCGGATAAAACGACCCCACCCGCTAGTAATTCCTATTTTTATATTAATAGTGAAATCGTGGCTATGGTTGAAGGGGCCAAAGAAAATTTTACATTTCAAGGCCAACTTTTAAGTAGTGATGGTACAACTCCTGTTGGTAATGCCAAAATTACTTTACAAAATGGTTCTCGAGTAGTAACGACAGAAGAAGATGGATCCTTTACATTGGAAAAAATCCCTGAGGGGACATACAATATACTAATAAATGACAAAATAACTGGCAATATTACGGTTAAGGCCGGTAGTCAAAGTAATATTGCTCCTTATGGGCCAACATTTACAGCCCAAGCCGGAACTAATATTTTTCAAAATGCGTATACGTATGGGACGACGGTAAATAAATTACTTAATGCTAATTCCTTTAATAAAATTTCTAAATCGATTGTATTTGAAAATGGTCAATATAATTTAGCCTCAACTTATGAATTAGTTATTAATAGCAATAGCGAAATGCAACCTTTAAAAATTATGATTGATGATAATAATATTACAGGTATGTCCTTTTAATAATGGATTAGACATGTGATTAGCCGTTATTAGGTTTTCAATAAAAAACTTGCAAATATAAAAATAAAGGAGTGTCGTGGTAATGAATGAAGAAAAAAATAATTTAGGAAAGGAAAATAAAAAACAAACATTAATATTATCAATAATAGCCATTATTACTTTGTTGCTGGTGGTAGTTGGTGCTACTTATGCCTTCTTTACTAGTCAAAACACTGGTAAACAAGACGTTAATATTAATGCGGAATCAGGAACTACGGATGTTTTATCATTTTCTTTAAATGATAAAGATGTAACATCAGATCAAGTAAAAGATGAAGAAAATGCCAAAAGCGATATTATGATTACGGCTAATATGGATAACTTTAATGAAGGAAATATTAGTGTAGGTGATGGAGTAACTGGAACAGCAACTCTAATCGCTAATAATGCTACGAATAATGCTAAAGATAATTATTATGTTTATTTAAAAATAGATCTTAATGAATTAAGATATTCTAATTTTAAAAGTGATGCAGGAGATATTCTAGAAGGTAAAGAAGACAATGGGGTAATAGTAGCCCCAGATGAAGATCATAAGACCAAAGTACCTGAATTAATCTTAACAGTAATACAACCAGGAGAAGAGAAAGAAGAATTAGATCATATTGATGGTTTAGATTATTATACTGATGTAGATGGCCATGGCTTAAATGGATTTGATATCACTGAGACAAAAGGTTTAATACCAATAGCTAAAAATTATGAAATAGCGGCAACAGGAGATACACCAACAGTAAGAGCCACGCAAGAATGGGAAATAAAAGTAACATTAGTAAACTTAGATAGTAATCAAAATAAGAATACGGGAAAAGAGTTTAGTGGTAAATTAATTTTACAAAAAGAAGAATATGTGCCAACCTTAGCAGACTTATGTGTAGGAGAAATTGCCTCAGAATGTTTTACAGAAAACTATAAAAGTGATAAAACATTAATTTATCATAATGCTGAAGCTATGGCTGATATTGAAATCGCCAACGAAAAATTAATTGCTAATGATGATTCTTATAGATTTAGTGGCTCAAGTGAAGCAGTTAAAAATTTTGTTTGTTTAGATGGGATAAGTAGTGTAGGTGAATGTAATTCAGATGCCGATTTATATCGAATAATAGGTTTCTTTCCAAATGGTAGCGAATATGAAATGAAATTAATCAAATATGATTATGCTACTAAAGAAGAACTAGGAGATAATACAACAGCTCCAGGTGGGGCTTATAAAAATAATTATGATTTATCCAAAGATAATTATAAAGGCAATAATGCTGCAAATATAGCTATATACTATTGGAATTACTCTGGAATATTGAATCCAACTAATAATATGTGGCAAAAAAGTAACTTAAATCAAATAAACTTGAATCAATTTTATTATAATTATATGATTGATAAAGTAAGTGATTTAAAGGAACATATAATAGAACAAACTTGGACAACAGGAGGTTTTTCAAGCATTTTTACACCAAAAGATACATATGATAAAGAATTAGGAGCCGAAAAACTTCAAGCATGGGCTAACAATTGTTACGATGATGATTATAAAACAGGAGCAAGAGCATGTAAAGACGAAGACCTAACATATTCAGATGAAATAGGTCTTATGTATGTAAGTGATTATGGATATGCTGCCTATCCAGAAGCATGGAATAAAAGTATAAATGATTCAAGTGGATATGGTAGCGAAGCAGTAAATGAAAATAACTGGATGTATATGGGCTTATATGACTGGACAATTTCTCGCATTTCGGGTGGTGGCACCAGTGCGTGGTATGTTTCCAATACGGGAGGCGCGAGCAGCAGCGGCGCGGCTATGTACTCTGGCGTGCGACCAGTCTTCTATTTAGACTCTTCGACCAAAATCGAAAGCGGTGATGGCAGTAAGACAAACCCTATTCATTTATCTTGGATTAAAAAGAGATAAAAGGTTACAGTTAGTTGTAATCTTTTTTACTGCAATAATAGTTTGCTTATGAAAATATAATGTAGTATAATTAGGATACCGATAGAGGTGAAAAACATGGAAAAATTAAAGAAATTTTGGCAAAAAAATAAGATCTTAGTTGTTTTGGTAAGTATCTTAATTGCTTGCTTTATTGCCATTTGTATTGTGGTAGCAACTTATTTCTTCGGAGGTAGTTCAAGTGTTTATGGGGATCGTTTAAAAGATATTGATAAACATCCTATAACAAAACAATTTCAAAAGGATTTTGTGGCTGATTTAGAAAGTGAAGATATTATTGATAATGTTACAATAAGTGTAAAGGGACGGATAGTCTATATTCGGATTCAATATGTTGCTGATACTGTTATAGAAGTTGCGGAAAGCAAAGCCTTGGCTTCACTTGATAAATTTTCGAAAAATATTTTAGAATATTATGATTTAAATTATACTTTAGTTAGTGAAAAGACGGAAAACAGTGATGGCTTTACCATTATGGGAGCAAAAAACGTTAGTTCTAATAAGGACCAAATTGTTTGGAACCAAAATACGCCGGTAGAAAGTGAAGAATAATTAAATGAAAAAGAAGAAAAAAATTTGGATAATTGGGCTCATTGTTTTATTTTTAGGGGCTATCGGGGGTATTACTTTTTATTTTTTAAATGATAAAAATAAATTAACGGTGCAAGAAAGAGCTTGGCTCGATGATAATATTAGTACGATTCAAAATATTAATATTGTTAATAATGCCAATGTTTTTGGGAAAAATGGGACCGGACTTTTTTATGACTTTTTAAATGATTTTTCTCTGGAATATGGCATGCAAATAAATCCGATTACTTATAATAGTGATGCTTTACCAGGTGGTATTACCTTTGGTTATAAAAACTCTTTAGCGGATAATGATACGATTTTTTATACCGATCATTATGTTTTATTAAGTAAAAAAAGTGAACTCATTAAAGATATTAATGATATTAAAGGGAAAACAATTGGGGTAAATCAAAATAATAGTAGTTATATTGGAACTTATTTAGGTAATGTGGCCACCTTAATGCCTTATGAAAGTGATACGGCTTTATATACGGCATTAGGTACAGATCTTGAATACATTGTGATGCCTTTAATGCTTAATTTAGATCAAATACTTTCTAATAACTATAATATCTTATATCATTTTAGTGATATTAAAAGTTATTATGTTATGCAAGATGGTAGTGATATCTTAAGTAGTGTTTTAAAGAAATATTATGCTCGGTGGAGTGAAAATGTTAAAAAATATTTTAATATCCATGAATTAGAGGTATTTACTGATAGTTTAAAAATTAGTGATTCCGATTTAACGAAATTACAAAGTGTTAGTTATAAATTTGGTTTTCTAAATAATAGTCCGTATGAAGTTATTATGGGCGGTAAATATGGCGGCATTATTGCGGTTTATTTAAAACAATTTAGTGATTTTGCCAATGTCGAATTTAATTTTGTCAAATATGCCAATATGAATAAATTTAATACGGGCATTAAGAATAAAAAAATTGATATGTATTTTAATTATTATAATTTAAATAATGATTATTTGAAAACTACGGGACCAATTATTAGTTATGTTATTGCGGGTCTTAAAGATAATACCGAGGTTATTAATTCCCTTAATTCTTTAGTAGGTAAAACCGTATATGTGGAAAATAATAGCAAATTACAAAGTTATTTAAAAACCATTAATGGAATAAAAGTGGTGCCTTTTGAAAAATTAAAAGAGTTACGGAAAATAAAAGATGATGATAGTTTTATCATGTTAGATAAGAATATTTATGAATATAATGCTTCAAAGTTATTAGCCAAATATTCTGTGCGGTATGAAAGCAAATTAAATGATTATTATGAGTTTAAAGTAAATGATAATGAACTATTAAGTAATTTATTTAATAAATTTTTAATGACTAGAGATTTACAACAAATGGAAATCTTAGGTTTAGAAAATCATTATGATACGGTTAAATCTGGTTCAATTATGAGTAATATTGCTAAATACATTATTTATCTTTTAGTTATTGCGTTAGTTATTATTTTATTCATCATTCGCAAAAGTCGGAAAATAACAATTGCTAAAAGAATTAAAAAAGATGATAAAATGCGGTATATTGATCAATTGACGACTTTGAAAAACCGGAATTTCTTAAATGAAAATATTAGTATTTGGAATAATAATACGATTTATCCACAAGCAATTATTGTGCTCGATTTAAATCGGTTACAAGAAATTAATGATATTCATGGTTATGAAGAAGGGGATAAACAAATTCAAGCGGCAGCCAATGCTTTAATTAAAACCCAACTGGATAATAGTGAAATAATTCGGACCGATGGTAATGAATTTGTGATTTATGTGGTAGGTTATACCCAAAAACAAGTAACAAATTATATTCATAAATTAAATAAAGAAATTAATAAATTGCCTTATGATTTTGGGGCTAAGTGTGGATATAGTATGATTATGGATAATATTAAAACCGTGGAAGATGCAATGAATGAAGCGGTAGAAGATATGAAAAGACAAAAGGCTAGTGAAAATGAAAAGTAAGTTAAAAGAATTTTGGCAAAACTTTAAAGTGGCCATTAGTAAACCTGAAATGGCAATTTTACCTGGACAACTAGCGTTTTTCTTCGTTTTAGCCATTGTCCCAACGATTACGTTAATTAGTTATGGGGCGGCGTTTTTAAACTTATCGACGGATGCGATTGGTAAGTTTTTAACGGAGGCCTTCTCCAAAGATATTGCTGATTTATTGCTGGGGGTTTCTACCTCTCAAACTAGTGGAATTGCTTTAACCATTTCTTTGGTAATTGGGTATATTATTGCTTCCAATGGGGCCGCTTCCATTATTGTAACTTCTAATACCATCTATGGGGTAAAAGATACAGGGTTTTTCCGGCGGCGAATAAAAGCCATTGTTATGACCTTTATTCTTATTGTCTTATTCGTCTTTTTGTTAATTGTGCCTGTCTTTGGGACCAAAATTATTGAACTGGTAAAATATGCCAATATTAGTCCTAATTTAACGACGGATATTACTTATGTTATTAAGTTTTTACAAGGTCCGCTTACCTGGCTCATTATCTATTGCTTAATTAAAATTGTCTATGTTTTGGCACCTAATAAAATCGTTAAAAGTAAAAGTGTCGGTTATGGGGCAATATTTACGAGTATTGGCTTTATCTTAGCCACTTACTTATATTCCTTCTATGTGACTAAAATTGCTAATTATTCGGCCTTTTATGGGGGACTTGCCAATATTATTGTCTTAATGTTATGGTTTTATGTCCTCGCTTATATCTTTACAATTGGCATTGCCCTAAATTATCGGAAAGAAGAGGTAGAATTAGAAAAAACTGCCACTTTAAAAGTTAAAAAATAGGTTATATTAAAATATGTACTCCAGGTATTACTTAGGTACATATTTTTTTCTTCGATATTGTCAAGTATTCTTTACTTTATATATTGAGGAGTAATATCTCGAAAAATTTCCCTGTTTTCAGGGGATTTTTTGATTAACCAATTTCAGGGGATTTTTTGATTAACCAATTTGACAAAGAAATCGATGTTTGTTATAATGATATCTTCGCTTGAAAGGAGCGATATTTAATGAAAAATGAGAAGGAACAAAAGCATTTTTTGGCATTACAAACTTTGCCCGGGAAAAATGTCTATATTGATATCTCTTTACTTGATTTAGCAGGTGGTTATTTTCCTAATACTTTAGAGGAAATTGATGCCTTTACGGCTTATTTTAGCCATGAAGAAATTATTAAGGCCATCCAAAGGGCTAATCTCGCGGATCAAGAGTTTTTAAATGGAACTTTATGTATTGTCGATAATCAAAAACATAAACCTTTAAAAGTTATAACGAAAGATTATTTAGATGGTTTTAATTTTGAACAATATCTTTTCCTTAATTTAAATGATAAGAATTTTACCAATCTTTTAATAAATAAGGCTACCTCTTTAATGGAAGATAATGTAAAAGCCTTATTCCGGGAAAAAGTTAAAACCGAAGATTTGGCGGCTATTTTAGAAATGATTAATACAATTCCATATTTAAAAAGACGGAAATTATTAGTTTATTTAATTGATCATTATCGGCAAAATAAAGAAAAGGGTCAAGAATTAAAATTAGATAAAGCAGCGTAAGTTGCTTTTTTTGTCAAATAAATGTCATAATGCGGCAAATTTTTATTTATTTAGGCAGTTTTATTATATAATAGTAATAGTGAGGGATATTATGTTTAAGAAAAATAAAAATATCGATAATGAAGGAATAAATGAAATTATTTATTTAGGGCGCAATATTTTAAAATTATTTTATGTCGTATTAATTATTGGCATTGTTTTAGCGGCTGTCGCTTTAGCCCGTTTAATTGGGTTACTTTCCCTTATTGTAACATTATGTAAGATTTTAGCCCCTTTATTTATTGGTTTTGTTATTGCTTGGTTATTTTCCCCAATAGTCAAGAAAATGACAAAAAAGGGGATGTCACGGATTTTGGCCTCAATCATTGTCTATACTGTCTTTTTAATTTTTATCGTTGTTTTTGTTCGCATCTTTATTCCCGTTTTATATGAAGAAATCAACGAATTATTAGGTACTTTACCAAGTATTATTAATAAGATTACGGTATTTATCAATAATTTATTTAATAAAATTGATATTACGGGTATCGATGTTGATGGCATCAAAGAAAATGTATTAATGACGATTAATAATTATGCGGCCAACTTATCCGAAAGTTTACCCAATACTTTAGTTACCGCTTTAAGTGGTTTAGTATCAGGTATTGGCACCATCTTCTTTGGTTTAGTTATTGGTTTATATATGTTATTTGATTTTGATAATGTGGCAAGTACTTTTATTAAGTTTTTCCCGAAAAGATATCAAATGGAGGCATCTCAATTATTAAATGATATTGGGATTGAGGTGCGGAAATGCGTCAATGGGACACTTTTAGTAGCCTGTATGGTCTTTATCTGTGATGTGATTGGTTTTGCCATTGTCGGTTTAAATGCGGCTTTATTATTTGGTTTATTCTGTGGTATTACCGATCTTATTCCGTATATTGGGCCATATATTGGGACTGCTGTTGCGACAATCGTCGGTTTTACCCAAAGTCCTTTAATCGGAATAGGGGTTTTACTGATTGCTTGCTTAGTCCAATTAATTGAAAGTTATGTCTTACAACCAATTGTTATGAGTAAAGCCACCAATTTACATCCCGTGTTAATTATTGTTGGCTTATTAGTCTTTGGTCATTTCTTTGGTATTGTGGGTATGGTTTTAGCCACTCCAATCCTATCTATCTTAAAAGTTATATGGCACTTCTTAAACAACAAATATGAGTTTTACGATAACAAAGAACCTTTACTGGAAAAATAAAAATTAACTACCAAATATTGGGTAGTTTTTTGATGTTTTAATTTTTTGCAATATTTTGTCAAATAGTACTTTATTTTTTTTTTTTTTTTTTGATAGTATGGGAGATAGAAAGGATATGATAGATATGGATAGAAAAAATACTTTACTTTTAACAGTGATTGCGATAGCAACATTACTTGTGGCCGTTGTGGGAGCAACATTTGCCTTCTTCACTAGCCAAAATACGGGAAAGGCGGATACGAAAGTTAATGTAACAACCGAAACCGTGAACGTATCGGCCTTTAATAGTGGCGATCCTATTTATTTAAGAGCCAATATGGCTAATTTTTCCGAAACTTATAAAAATGTCCGGATTTTAGGACAAGGCCCAGGCGGAGAACCTCAAGGTGATGCTTCTGATTATGTTAATGCACAAACTTATGCTGTTTCAAATCCATCTGCTAAATATGATATTGGTAGTGGGACAGAGGGTGAACAATATTTTTGCTATAAAGTAAAATTAATTGTGGATGCTAATAATTTTGTTTATTCAAAAGCTAATCCTGGTACAAGTTATTCTGACACAGCTGCTAAAAATAATGGTCGAGTACCGGAACTTGTTTTGACAGTTAAAAAAGGCGACGAAGAAATTAAACAATTTGAAAATGATGCTTTAAAATATTTAGATAATATCGCTACCATTACAACTTATAAATCATTACAAGATGCTGTATCCCAATCAAGTGGAGATTCGGCAGCATTAAATGGTTTTGATATTACTTTAGCCGCGCAAAAAGAAAAAGCTAATCAAGAAGAAGTAGAAGATCCAAAAGATAAAGCATACGAATATGATGGGGCAAACAATGAATTTTATATTGTTAATCCTCATAGTGCGGAACAAGGTGAAGGTAGTGCCTCAGATAATAAAATATTCGTTTTACATGGCCAATCAGGAAAATCAGACGAAGATAAATGGACAATTGAAGTAACGATTGTTAACTATGATTTTGATCAAAAAGAAAATGCTAGTACAGTTGATCCGGAAAAAACAGTTGAATTTAAAGGTAAAATTGAATTTGAACCAGTCGATACTTGTCCAGAAGATGTAAAAGTTCAAGCATAAATTAGTATATATTTTTAATTAAATATAGAAGAGAAAAATTTTTTCGGTCCAGGTTATTCTCCAATAACCTTTTTTCTCTTTTTGGAAAAATATTTAATTATTGACTTTTAAAATAAATCTCTGTAATATTAATAATAGGAAGGAGAATAAAAAAAGAAATGGACCGAAAAAATACTTTATTATTAACAGTTATAGCAATCGCAACATTGCTTGTGGCTGTCGTGGGGGCAACGTTTGCGTTCTTCACTAGCCAAAATACCGGAAAGGCGGATACTAATGTTAATGTTGAAACTGAAACCGTTAATACCTCAACTTTTTATGAAGGT
>CANRAJ010000019.1 GCA_947628545.1 uncultured Bacilli bacterium
AGTAAAAGTTGCTTTGATGAAGATTATCACACTGGGGCTAGATTATGTAATCAAGAAAATGATTTAATATTTAAAACCAAAATTGGCTTAATGTATGTATCAGATTATGCTTACTCGGCATATCCTGATGCCTGGAATACTATTGTTGAAGAAACTGGATATGATCAAACGGAAATAAAAAATAATAATTGGATGTATATGGGGATAGTAGATTTGGCTATATCACGTACGTTGACGGGACATGGTGCAAGGGCAATATATCCTAGTGGTTTTATTCGGGCTTCTTATGCATCCGTTGCAAATTCAATAAGGCCAACCTTCTACTTAGACGCTTCAACTAAACTTGCCAGTGGTGATGGCAGTAAAACGAATCCCTATCGTTTAAATTTGAATTAAAATAAATTAAGCTCCTCAATAATATTATTAAATAGGTGATAAATATTTTTATTGGCTTAGGAATAATATTATGTAGTGTGGGTTTATTTTTTTTAATTATCTATCTTAATTTATTAACAATTGGGTATAGTTTTCTTGATTTTGGTAAATTTATTATTAGTAGTCCTTATTTATACGTAATACTTTTAGGTTTAGTTTTTATTACTTGGGGTTTAGAAAGGAAGAAAATTAATGAATTTTTATTACGACATCACTTTAGATTTTTTAGAAAATAATTACCAATTTTATGAAGTTTTTCCCCAGGATCAGTTTTGGAAGATTAAAAAAATTCCTTTATTTCAAGTTAATAACAAAACGATTAAGGATTTTTTAAATAATCATATCCAAGTAGATAAAGAGTTTTTAAAATTAATTTATCAAAAAACCATAGTGGAAGATCAAAAATGTGATTATGCCTGTATTCTCGCGGATAAAAATAATGCTATCGCGGTTGTTTTTGATGAAAATGGGATTAATACCGAAATGAGTTTACTTTCTTTAAGTGATGAATTAAATTTATTAGAAATTATTTATAGTATTCCTTTAATGGTAATTGATTATGTAACGATTGAAAAAAAGCCCAAACCAACTTTGCTAAGACAGGCCTTACAAATAAAAAACATTATTTTAGAAGAAATAAATAAATTATTAAATAATAAAAATTATATGAAATTACAATATTTATATTTGGAATGGTTTGGCAAAACTGAAAAAGATTGGCACAAAATGGCTAACCAAATGAAAGAACAATTAGATAAAGATATTGGCGTAAAAGAAGAAACTATTTCGGAAATTATTAAAATGAGTTATCACAATGTATAAAATTGGTAAAATGTTACATTATATAGATGTAAGGAATGGGATTAGATGAAAAAATTATGTTTAGTTTTAAGTGTTTTTGTTGGTAGTTTGGTTTTAGTAGGTTGTTCATTAACTAAAAGTACAGCAAGTGATGCGGTAAAGAACTTTCTTGATCAATACAAAAATTTAAGTTCGGCTGTTTTAACGGATTTGGAAACGGTTATATCAAAAGAAGATTTTACCAATAATCAAAAGGATGAATATCGAGATATTTTAAAAAAACAATATAGTGATTTAAAATATGAAATTACCAATGAAAATTATGATGGAGATACGGCAATTGTAACTACGAAAATTACGGTTTATGATTTATATAAGGCCCAAAATGATGCGACGTCTTATTTAGCCCAAAATCAAGATAAGTTTCAAGATAAAGATGGCAATTATGATAATTCATTATTTTTAGATTATAAATTAGAACAAATGAAAATGATAAAAGATACCGTTGAATACACAATAGATTTTTATGTTGAAAAAGATCAAGACGATAAATGGCAAGTTAGTGAATTATCGAATGATGACTTAGAAAAAATTCATGGTGTTTATAATTATGATTTAGAAAGTTAGGGTTAAACCCTTTTTTTCTTGTTGTCAATTTCTTGTCAAATGAAACTCCTTTTCTTTAAAAATAAAGCTATACCATTTATAATTATTATAAGGAGTGATGTCGATGTCTACAAATGATTTTGATTTAATGTTTGATACTTTAACCAAAGTTTATAATGAAAGTTATGCGGCTTTGGATATGCTTTTGCCAAATGCTAAAGAGGCAGCGGAATTAGATGCCATTGATCATTTAATTAGTTCTTGTCGTCATGTGTTGGATGCCCAAGAACAAATGCTAAAATATTCCCAAGATCAAACTTTAAATAATGCCCTTTTAAATAATATTAGTGGTAAAATGCAGGCCTTGGGCACCTACGAAGCCGAATTAAGATCAAGAAACTCGCGATAAGCGAGTTTTTCTTTGGCAAAATAAGCATGGCTTGGCTATCTTTTTCATATCCTTAAATGAGGGATTTTATGAAAAAAATGGCGTTAATACTTTTATTAATGATCCCCTTAAAAGTGGGGGCTATTAGTGCGGCCAGTGCCATTGTCATGGATTTAGATAATGACCGCATTTATTATGAGCACAATAGTAATACACCCCATTTAATTGCTTCAACTACCAAAATTATGACTTGTCTGGTGGCTATTGAAAATGCTGATCTTACAAAACAAGTAACGGTTGGGGAGGAAATATTAAAAAGTTTTGGCAGTGCCATATATATCGAAATAGGCGAAAAATTAACCTTAAAAGATTTATTATATGGGTTGATGCTTCGAAGTGGTAACGATGCAGCCATGGTAATTGCTAAAAATGTGGCCGGGGATATGGCTGGGTTTGCTAAACTAATGAATGCCAAGGCCCAAGAAATAGGCATGACTAATACTTATTTTTATAATGCTCACGGTTTAGAAGAAAATAGTGGTGAAGGTAATACCTCCACGGCCTATGATATGGCTCTTTTAACTAAATATGCTTATCAAAATAAAACTTTTCGGGAAATTTTTGGTACCAAAAATAAAACAGTTAAAAGTAGTACCAAAACCTATAGTTGGAAAAGTAAAAATAAATTAATTCATCGTTACGACTATATCACGGGCGGAAAAACGGGCTTTACCGAAAAAGCGAGGCGGACTTTAGTTACCACTGGGGCTAAAGATAATATTAATTTAGTAATAGTTACTTTGAATGACCCTAATGATTTTCAAGATCATATTGCTTTATATGAAGATGTTTTTGCTAGTTACCAAGCCCTTAAAGTGTTAGATCAAAAAAACTTTAAAGTCAAAAAGGATAAGTATTATGCCAATGATACTTTATATATTAAAAATGATGTTTATCTACCTTTAAAAACTGACGAACAAAAAGATTTAAGAATTAATTATGCTTTAACGAAATTAAAAAATTATGAAGATGGCGATGTCGTGGGGCAAGCCGAGATTTATTTAAAAGAGAAGGTAGTACGCAAAACTAATATTTATGTGCATACTTCTAAGGAAAAAACAACAAAGTTAAGTTTTTGGCAAAAAATCTGGCGGTGGTTTAAAGTATGGTAAATTATATTTGGTTTTTTTTAATTTTAGTGGGTATCTTTTTTGCTTTATTAACTGGGCGCATTGATGTTATTAATAATAGCATTTTAACTAATGGTAAAGAAGGTCTCGATTTAATTTTATCGATTTTGCCAATTATTGTTCTTTGGACGGGTATTATGAAAATTGCCGAAGATTCCGGATTACTTAAAAAGTTTGCTCATTTAGTCCAACCTTTGCTTTCCAAATTATTCCCCGATGTTCCCAAGGACAATCCGGCTTTAGGTTATATTGCTTCTAATATCGCGGCTAATATGATGGGTTTAGGTAGCGCAGCCACTCCCTTTGGTTTAAAAGCGATGAAAGAACTGCAAAAAATAAATCCGGATAAAGAAACGGCCTCTACTCCAATGATTACTTTTTTAGTTTTAAATACCGCGGGCGTAACTATCGTACCAACGACGGTGTTGGCTTTAAGAATTGCCCATCATTCGGCTAATCCTTCAGAAATTATTATTCCTGGGGTTATTGCCACCTTTTGTTCCAGTTTAGGAGGTCTTTTACTTGATTATTTCATAAGGAGAAGAAAAAGATGAACTTGTTGTCCAAAATTGTTATTCCTATTTTTGTCGTGGCCGTTATTTTTTATGGCTTTAAGCAAAAAATTAATGTTTATGAATCTTTTTTAGCTGGCGCCAAAGAAGGTCTTTATATTACCTTTAATATTTTCCCGGCCGTTATTGCTATGGTTTTTGCCATCAATATTTTTTTAGATAGTAATTTTATTTATTTTTTACTTAATTCTTTCCGTGGTCTTTTTAATTTTTTACATATTCCTTTAGAAATTATGCCTATGGCTTTGTTGCGCCCCGTCTCAGGGACAGCATCTTTAGCCATCATGAATGATATTTTCTTGCGTTTTGGCCCCGATTCTTATTTAGGCCGGCTGGCTTCTATTTTACAAGGTTGTACGGATACAACTATTTATGTTTTGGCCCTTTATTTTAGTTCGATCGGCATTAAAAAAATCCGTTACTCTTTAGGCGTGGGTCTTTTTGCTGATTTAGTTGGAATCATTATGGCTTTTATTTTGACCATGATTTTGTTTTAAAAAACCTTGCAAATATATATATATATATATAATTAAAAGGGAAAGTAGGGCATATAATGAAAAGAAAATTAACGTTAATAATAATTGGTGTAATAATCATCTTATTAAGTGTTATTAGATTAACATTTGCTTATATGAAAAATAAAATAATCGAAGATAATGCCCAAACAAAAGTAAGTATTAAAACATGTGCAAAGATTCAGTTAATAGATGCAGATAGTTCATCAATTAAGTTAGAAAATACTTATCCTATGGCTGATAGCAAAGGCTTAGAAACAGAAGGATATGAGTTTAAGATTCAAAGTTCATGTGACGAATATTTAAGCTTTAATTTATATTTAACAAGTCTAGAGGGAAATGGTATAACAGATGATAATATTAAATATGCTCTAACCGATAAAGAAAATAATGTATTAATAACAGATAATTTAACTAGTGAAAAAGATGGTAGAAAAGATTTTACTGAAGAAGAATTAAAACAATTAGAAATTGGTATTAAAGGAAAAGGAGAAAATATATATATAAAATCTATAGTAATGATATGCCCTTAAAAGGAGAAAGTACTTATAAACTTCATTTATGGGTAGATAGTAAAGCTGGGAATGAAACGATGCATCAAACCTTTAAAGCTGGTTTATCTGTAAAAACATATACGCGAAATAAGACATTAGCAGAACAAATAATTGAAAGTAAAGATAAAACATTAATATATCATGATGGAAAATGTGATTATGAAGGACAAGAAAACTGTACTTTAGAAGCCGGAGATTATTCTTACCGCTATAGTGGTTCGAGTGAAACAGTTAAAAACTATGTTTGTTTAGATGGAACAACTACGGAAGAAAAATGTAGTTCTGATGAGGATTTATATCAAATTATAGGTTTATTTAAAAATAATTTAAACCTATATGAAATGAAATTAATTAAACATAGTCCATACTTAGGTGTTGATGATGTTAATTGGACAGGAAGGGGATATTATTGGGGAGGCTCACAGGAAAATACTAAAAATACATGGAAAGATAGTACTTTAAACACTATAACGTTAAATCAAAATTACTATAATAATTTACTGCATTATATTCAAAAATTAATTACAATTCACTCTTATATAACTGTTGGTAATACTTCTGGTAATCTTTACTACACAAATGTTTATGAGGTTTATAAAAATGAAATAATAAACCCAGATTTTGACAGCATTTCAGAGGACTATTGGTTTTATAAAGATAGAATAGGCTTGATGTATATCACGGATTATATGTATGGAACTACTGCAAACAACAGCATACAATTTTGGAAATGATGATGTAAAATCAAATAACTGGATATATATAAATGATCAAACAACATTTGAATGGTTAATTACTCGAAGAACAGATTCAAGAGGGGTTTTTAATGTTGCTCGTGAAGGACATGTTGATGGTAGTGCACCTCCAGAGGATTATTCTTTTTTTGCTGTAAGACCTGTCTTTTATCTTGAATCAGCAACTAAATTAGCTAATGGTACTGGTAGTAAAGATAGTCCCTACCGGTTATTAATAAGTTAAAAACAGATGCTGAAAAATGGCAAAAAATATGGTAAACTTTGAATAGGTGATACTATGGAACGTTTGCAAAAAGTCATTGCTAATTTAGGTTATGCTTCTAGACGGAAAGCCGAAGAATTAATTGTCGCGGGAAAGGTGGCCGTAAATGGCCAAATAATCACGGAACTAGGTACGAAAGTAAGTGAAAACGACGTAATTAGTATTGATGGAGAAATTATTAATAAAAATATTAAATACGAATATTATGTTTTGAATAAACCGCGCCAAGTAATTAGTAGTGTAACAGATCCGGCAGGAAGAAAGACGGTTGTTGATTTAATTGCCACGGAAGCGCGAATTTATCCCGTGGGTCGTTTAGATTATAATACGACGGGCTTAATTATTTTAACGAACGATGGCGATTTTGCTAATCATTTAATGCATCCTAGCAATAATATTGCTAAAACTTATGTTGCTAAGGTTGAGGGTTTAATTACCAAAGAACAGATACTGCAAATTAAAAAAGGCATTGTGATTGATAATCGTAAAGTTAATGTTTCAAAATTAAAAATAAAAAATAAAGATTTTAATCATAACACCTCTTTAATTGAAATAACGATTACCGAAGGACGTAATCATATTGTTAAAAAATTATTTGAAACGCTTAAATTACCAGTTTTAAAATTAAGTCGCATTCAATATGGATTTTTAACTTTAGATAATTTAAAATCCGGAGAATATCGAATGCTTTCCCTAAAAGAAGTAAAGAAATTTTATAGTTTATAGGAGTAAAAAAATGGATAAGGATACAGAAAAGATCATTTTAGATTTACGAAATGATTTGGAAAAATTGGCTTATTGGCAAAAAATTAATGAATTAGATCAAAAACTTTTATTAATTTTTAAACGAATGAAGATGATTGAACTAGCCACTACCGCCAAAGAAGCAGAAGTAAGAAAAGATTTCCCCGCGGATTATCAAAAATATATCCAAGCCAAACGCGATATGCATATGTTTCAAGACGAGGCATATTTGGAAGATTTACAAGATGAAGTTAAGCGTTTAGGAGAAATTTTAAAAATGCATCAAGATACTTTAGCAACATATGATTTATTTTATCATCATTATGCAACAATCTTTGGCCCTAACAATTTAGAAGATGTTTATGCTAAAAATCCGGAACAAGAAGCTAAGATAAAATTAATTAATGAATGTATGACATTAATTTTTCCCCATATTACTCCGGAGCTTGAACCATTGATGCGGACTCAATTTGAAAGTAAATCTTTAAATGAGCTGGCCGATATTATGCGATGCTTTAAAATGGATGATGACTGGCAACCTAAAGTTTAGGATGTCTTAGCATATTGTTGTTTGTCCGGGCAGTGTAATAAACAAAGATTTCTATTTTGGGTTTGACATAAAGGCATTTGGGATCAGCATAATTATAAAAAGGCGATTTTAAAATCCGCGGTCTTTTGACAATTTGGTTATAAAGTTCGTGTTTATTACTAATCGCTAGTTTACCTACAAACAATAAAAGATTATGGTTCTTTTCCCCTAGATATAAACTAATAGTATTATTTAAATTAAAAGTATAACCGCCGATGAAAAAATACGCTGATTGGAGGTTTTTAATTTTTAACCAAAAGTTAACTCTTTTTCCCGGATAATATAAACTATTGATTTCCTTGGCCACAATCCCTTCAAGGTCGGCCGCTTGAATGGCTTTAAAAAGTTCTTGGCCTTTGGCTAAATAAAACTTAACAATATGAAATACTTCGTTTTCGCAGAAATTAGCTAAAATGGCTTTCCGTTTAATTAAAGATTCTTGCGTTAAATCTGTGCCATTATCTAAAATATCAAAACAGGCAAAGAGGGCGGGATAACTTTGTTGTAATTCCTGCTTTTTTATTTTATCTTTAGTGCGCAAACGTTCTTGCAAAGGTCGAATGTTGGGTTTGCCATTATCTAAATAAATTATTTCGCCATCTAAAACGCAAGGTGAGGGTACAACATCTTTAATTTTTTCTAATTCGGGGAAGATATCATTTAAAATCGTCCCATTGCGACTTTTAATAATTATTTCTTTTTTCTTAACATAAATTAAAGCCCGAAATCCATCATATTTAATTTCGTATAAAAAATTTTCTTTATTAAAGGGTTTAGCAATTTCTTCTAAAAGCATCGGTTTTAAACTTAAAAATGTTCCTTTTTTCATTTAGCCTCTTTAAGGGATGCGGCTAAGGCCTTATATAAATCGTCAATGGTTTTAGTCTTTTTCGTTTTAACGGGTTTAATTTTTTCCCCTTTAATTTTTTGCTTAATTGCTTTTTTTATCCGATTTTGGTATTCATCTTTAAATGTTTCGGGCTTAAATTTGGTACTTAAACTATCCACTAATTGAAGCGCCATTTTTAATTCGGCGGCACTATAATCTTTTTTGGCTTGATCGCGTTTTAATTTAATTTCTTCTTCATAATATAAAGTATTAAGTAAAATATTTTGGTATCCAAACCGAATTACCACATAATAAAGACGATTATGCAAATACGTTTTAGCAATGGCCACTTTATGACTTTGGCGCAGGGCCTCTTTTAAAAGTTCAAAGGCCTTCGTACTTTTATGGGCGGTTAAAATATAACTTTTATCGTAATAAACCGGATCAATTTCATTGATATCGACAAAAGCAATAATTTCCATGGTCTTTTCGTTAGCACTTTTTAATTTATTAAACTCATCAGTCGTAAAAGTTACATATTGTTCGGGTTTATATTCATAACCTTTAACAATTTCCGTAGCCTTAACGGCTTTTTTACAATGAGGGCAATAACGAATAAACTCTAACCGGGTAGCGCATTTTTTATGTAATAAATTAAATGTCACATTATTATCTTTAATGGCCGAGTTTAAGATAACTGGAATATTTACTAAACCAAAAGAAATATTTGTCTGATAATTCATGTTTTTTCACCTTTTATTAGTATGTTAAAAGGTATTAGTTTTATGCTTAAATTACCGACAATTTTGGCCTTGATAAATATCTCTTTTTACCATTTCTTTATCGATATCATTTAAGACGACAAATTTTTTGGTAAGCCAAGTTGGTGTAATTAATTCTTCTATGATGGGATCTCCCGTGATTCGTTCAATTACAATTTTTTCATCTAAATAGGTTAATTCGTCGCAGACAATATCGACAAATTCTTCTTTCGTTAAAATTGGAAAATGTTCTTGTTGATATTTTTCTGCGAGTTTCGTATCTTTATTAATAAATAGGGCATGGATTTTTACCCCATCAATTTTTAAATCATTTAAATATTTAACGGTATTAATCATATCTTCTTTCGTTTCATAGGGGAGGCCATTAATAATATGGGCGACAACAAAGATATGTTCCTTTTGGAGTTTTTTTACACAATCCGTAAAACAAGCCAAATCATGCCCGCGATTAATATATTTTAAAGTTGTTTCGTTACTACTTTGCAAACCCAATTCAATGGTTAAAAAGGTTTGTTTATTTAGTTCTTTTAAATAGGCAAGACATTCTGCACTGATAGCATCGGGTCGGGTAGCAATACTAATACCAACCACATTTTCGTAACTTAAAACCTCAGTACACTGTTTTTTTAAAAAAGCTACGGGAGCATAAGTATTGGTGCCGGCTTGAAAATAGGCAATATATAAACTGTTGGGCCATTTTTGCTCTAAGATATCTCGAGCATGATTAAATTGTTCTTTTAAGTTTGGCGTATCTAAAGTGATATTACTTTTACTATTGTTGCTACAGAAAATACAACCGCCACTTTTTTTATGCGGACAAGACAAACCTAAATCAAGTGGTACTTTAAAAACTTTTTGGCCAAATTTTTGTTTATAAAAATAATTAAGTGTTTGGTATCTTTTATTGTCAAGTGTATATTTGAACATATTATCCCTTCTTAATTAGTCATTTTATCATTAAAGGTTTTGTTTTACAATTTATTTTGTTATAATGGGCTTAAGAAATGTAGTTGATGAAGATGGCTAAAAGTAAATGGTGGTTAATTATTTTGAATATTGCAATTATAGGTGGGATTGTTGGGTATTTTTATGTAACGGATTTTTCGTTTACGCCATCTTCACCTAAGGAGCAAGAACAAGGAAAAGAAAAAGAAGAAGATAAACCAAAGGAAACGACTAGTCAAATAAAAGAAGAAAGTAAAGAAACAACGGTAAGTATTAATGCTGTTGGGGATTGTACTTTAGGGTCAGACCCTAAGTTTGGTTATGCGGGAACCTTTATTGAAATGTATGATCAACAAGGACCGGCGTACTTTTTTGCCGGTGTTAAAGATTTATTTGCTAGTGATGATTTAACTATTGCTAATTTAGAAACAACTTTAACAACAAGTGAAGATAAACAAGAAAAACAATTTAATTTTAAAGCCCCTCAAGAATATAGTGAAATCTTAAAATTAGGTAATGTCGAAGTTGTTAATATTGCCAATAATCATACCTTTGACTTTGGTCAAAGTGGTTATGATGATACTTTGGCCGCTTTAAAAAATAGCAAAATTAATTATTTTGGTTATGAAAACTATTATATTTATACCAAAGACGATTTAAAAATTGGTCTAGCCGGTTTTTATACAAATTATGATCCTAATTGGCAAAGTAAAGTTGATCGGGCAATCAGTGATTTAAAAAAACAAGGAGTCGATGCGATAATTATGTCTTTCCATTGGGGTGTGGAATCAACTTATCACCAAAACGCTAGCCAAGAAGAGATTGCTCATTATGCCATTGACCATGGGGTTGATTTAGTTTTAGGTCATCATCCACATGTCTTACAAGGAATGGAATTATATAATGGTAAATATATTGTTTATAGTATGGGTAATTTTGCATATGGGGGCCATCGTAATCCGACCGACAAAGATACGATGATTTTCCATATTGATTATACTTTTGTTAATAAGCAAATTCAAAAAAGCCAAATCAAAGTTTATCCAGCAAGCGTATCTAGTGTTACTAGTCGCAATGATTTCCAACCTACCATTTTAACGGGAACGGAGGGTCAAAGAGTGTTACAAAAAATTGCCCATTATAGCCCAACTATTAATTTAATGGATTAATTTTCTTTCTTGTGCTATAATGATTATGCGCCGGAATAGCTCAGTTGGTAGAGCAACGCACTCGTAACGCGTAGGTCGTAGGTTCGAGTCCTATTTCCGGCACCAGATTGATATTAAACTCGGACTTTTATAGTTCGAGTTTTAAAATGTTTAAAATTTTGATACAATATTTATAGTTTAAATTGATATAATTGTCAATTTAGAAAACACACTTGCATATTGACAATCAATAATTAAAATTAAAGTGTTAGAAATTGAGGTGAAATTTTGAAAAAAGTTTTAGTATTATTTTCAGGTGGAAAAGATTCTATGCTCAGTACAATTTTTTTAATTGAGCAAGGTTTTGAAACTATTTTAGTGCATTATGATAATGCATTAGAACTAGGAAGCAAAAATGTAAAAAATGGTTATTATAGATTAGTAAAAAAATATGGTGAAAATAAAGTAAAATATCTCGGCGTTAAAAAAATCGATGCTATATTTAGAACATTTATTAAAGATTTTTATAATTTAAAAGTTGATGAAATTTTAAAAGAATATGGAAAAATATCATTTTCTCAATTTAATTGTCTTGCTTGTAGATTATCAATGTATGTAACAACGATTATTTTATGTAAGCAATTAAATATTTCATATGTAGCGGATGGTGCTAGAAATAGTCAAATGTTTGCTATTGAACAAGATGATATGCTAAATTTATTTAAAGAGTTATTTAAAGAATATAATATTGATTTATTATTACCTGTTAAAAATTTAGAAAATGATTTTGATGAAAAAAATGAATTACTTGTTAGAGGTATTATTCCTAAGGTGAGCGAAGCAAAATGTTTAATAGGAATGCCATTATATGTTAATGACAGTGAAATTTTAAACGCTTCTATAAATATATACAAAAAATTTCTTTATCCTAAGATTTATGATTTAATTGAAAAATATAAAAATATCGAAATTGGTGATAAATATTTATGATGCAAGATAATAGAAGTAAATATTTTGTTTTTGTCCCATTTTGCTTGCTATCACAAGCTTATCAAGCCCAAGGATTAGTAAAATATGAATGGAAAAGTTCAATTAAGCCTATTATTCAATTGCTGCTAGATAATAATATTAACATAATTCAAATGCCCTGTGCTGAAAGCAGTTTTAACAATAATTTAATAAGACAACCTATGGGATTAGCAAAGTATGATAATAAAAATTTTAACCAGCATTGTGAAAAATTGGCATCTATAGTTGCTAATGAAATAAAAAACATAATTGATTCAAATTATAAAGTGATTGCAATTTTAGGAATAGAACAATCCCCATCTTGTTGTGTAAATTATATATATACAAATCATGGCAATGAAAATAGAAAGGGATTATTTATAGAAAAATTATATGAAAAAATTCAAAATTATAATATACCAATAATAGGAATAAATAGAAAGTATATTAACAAATCTTATAAACAAATAGAATCATTAATAAAAGAATTAAAAGTTATTTAAAAAGTTGTCGGACTTCTTCCTTTAGGGCACCAGAAAAAAATTTGTCTGAACTTATTTAAGTTTAGATTTTAATAAATAATAGTATCAAATTCAAAAAGAAGGTGGTACTTTTTTATTGAGAATTAGTGGAAAAATGACAGTAATTTTAAACGAATAATTGTTTTTTTAAAAATAATGTTGTATAATTTTATTGAAAATCAGTGACATAAGTGACATTAATTTTCAATGGAGGAATAAAATGCAAGAATTTAAAAGAGTGCAATATTTAAATGAATTAATAGCAGCACGGGAAAATAAACTAATTAAAGTTATTACGGGAATTAGAAGAAGTGGTAAATCATATTTATTAGATCCGATTTTTAAAAATTATTTAATTGAAAGTGGTGTAAAAGAAAACCATATAATTAAGTTAGATATGGATTTAATTGAAAATCATAAGTATAGAGATCCAATAGAATTATTTAATTATGTAATAAATAAAGTAAAAGATAAGCATATGTACTATATTCTTTTAGATGAAATTCAATTAGTAGATAATTTTGAAGAAGTATTAAATAGTTTTTTAAAAAAATCTAATTTAGACGTTTATGTAACAGGTTCTAATTCTAAGTTTTTATCAAGTGATATTATAACAGAATTTAGAGGCAGAAGTACAGAAATAAAAATTTATCCTTTATCTTTTAAAGAATTTGTTGAGGCCAAAAATATTTCAAAAGATACGGCTTGGAAAGAATATATTCAATATGGAGGTCTTCCACCTGTAGTACTTCAAACTAATGATAAACAAAAAAGAGAGTATTTAGCAAACTTATTTGAAACTACATATTTAAAAGATATTGTTGAAAGAAATTGCATTAAAAGAAAAGATGTATTAGATGCAATAGTAAATATTTTGGCATCGTCAATAGGTTCTTTGACTAATCCTTCAAATATTTATAAAACGTATCTTTCTACAGGAGATAAAGATATTTCTCTAAATACTATTGCATCATATATTGAATATTTGGAAAATGCTTTTTTAATAAAAAAAGTAGAACGATATGATGTCAAAGGTAGAAAGTATATAACAACACCTTTTAAATATTATTTTACGGATTTAGGTCTTAGAAATATTAAATTAAATTTTCGTCAACAAGAAGAAAATCATATAATGGAAAACATAATTTATAATGAACTTTTATTGAGAGGTTATAATGTTGATGTAGGAGTTGTTGAAAGTAGAAATAAAAATAACAGAGTATCCTATGAAATAGATTTTGTATGTAATATGGCAAGTAATAGATATTATATTCAATCAGCATTAAGTATAGATGAACCAGAAAAAAATATTCAAGAATCTCGTCCATTAAATTATGTTAAAGATAATTTTAAGAAGATAATTATTGTAAAAGACAATATAAATGCTTGGCACAATGAAGATGGAATTTTAATTATTGGCATAACAGAATTTTTACTAAATAGTAATAGTTTAGAATTGTAAATAATTTATAGATAAAAGTTAAATTTAGATTTACTAAACATATATTTAATTGCTAAAATAGTATTAGAAATTGATACCTAATAGTATTATTTCTAATTTTTAAGGGAAAGTTTGAAATAACTTTCCTTCTCGCACCAGGTAGATATTAAACTCGAACTTTTATGGTTCGAGTTTTAAAATGTTTATCGATTGCCAAAAATCAAATTATGAGTGTCAATTTTTTTGAATTTCTCCCTTTAGTAATTGACGTTTATTGACAAAGCAAATATTAATTAAATTTATTTTTAAATTATGATGCGGTAAAATAAAAATGGGAGAGTAGGAAGATGGAAAAGAAAAAAAGAGAAATTGTTAAAATGTTATTAAAACAAAATTTAGAAGAAAAAGATGAAGAAGAAATTATTGATTTACTAATTAATAATCCAATATCCATTGATGTTGATAAAGAAAATGATGCTAAAATGACTTTTGGGGATAAAGTTGCTGATAAATTATCGGAAATTGCCGGGAGTTGGACCTTCATTATTTGTTTTTGTGGCTTTTTATTATTTTGGATTATTTTAAATACTTATATTTTAACGAAGGCAGTTGATCCGTATCCTTTTATTTTGCTTAACTTGCTTCTTTCTTGTTTAGCCGCTTTACAAGCCCCAATCATTATGATGAGTCAAAATCGGCAAGCGAAAAAAGATACGATTCGCAATAAAAATGATTATCGAACGGATTTAAAAAGTGAACTCATTTTGGAACAATTATATGATCGATTAGAAATCTTAATTAAAAATCAAAATCAAATTATTAATTATATTAAACAAAAGGAAGATGCCCAAAAAAAACTTAAAAAATAATTTTATTGACAAAAGGCAATATTGGGGTAAAATAAATGCTTGAAATGAGGGATATGATGGCTGATTTTACTCAAAAATTTGTTGAGGATTTAAGTTTTTATAAGTATAAATGTGCGACTTGCCAAAACTATGATTTAACTAAACCAACAGGTTATGGTTGTCTTTGTAATGTCCATAATTCGCACGGCTTATTTATTAGTCCTAAAGGTTTGGCTTTTGATGATTCATGTAGTAAATATAAACTTGATAGATATCGGACTATTAAAGAAATAAAAAAAGCCTATGAGGCCTGTGATCGCAAAGGAGGATATGTTCCCCGGGCATATTCTGCTTGGTATTATATTGCTACTGCGATTAGGGAAATATTAAATAACGAAATTAGTGCGGAATGTTATCAAGTAATTGCCCAATTTCGAGATGAATATTTACAAAAAGATTTAAGATATTGGCATTATCTAGTCTCTTATGATATTTATGGCTATCTTATTGCAGAAGCCATAAAACGAGATGCCTTAAAAGAAGAAATTGCTAACACTGTTTTAGGTGAATATTTATTTCCGATTTGTTGTTTAATTAAAGATGAAAAGTATGATGAGGCTTTAAACTTATATATTACAATGGTTAAAGAATTGAAATCTTTGTTTGAAATACCAGCAATTAGCGAATATGATTATACGAAAATTCCGGCTTTAACGGCAGATGATTTAAAAAGAATTCGGCGCCCTAATGTAATTTAGTACAAACACCAGGGTCGGGATTATAAAAACAATGGCTTTTATAACGACCGGCAAGATCTTGGTCATACCATTTACTATAGCAATTATTTTTGCCGGATGGAGCATAAAACCATAAAGCATTGGTAGCCGGATAATAATATTCTCCCGTCACAATTCTTTTGGCTAGTTGTTTTTCGGTAGTAGTAGCCCGGCCATAAAATAAAGAGTTTTGGGTTCCACTAAATTGATTTTTTTGATAGATAACATCATATAAAGAATTAACATTTTTAAAAGTTAAGCAGTTAGCCAGGACTCGATTAGCAATCACATTGCCGACCATCAGCATACCTAAATCGCCATCACCCAAGGCTTCGGCGCGCATAATTCGGGCGAGTAAATCTAAATCTTCTTCAGTATAGTTAATAAGCATAATCTTTTCACCTAATTTATCTTATGTTTTAAAAATAAGAAAGGTTATTTTTACTTGACATCTTTTATTAAATTTAATAGTTTTTTTACACTATCTTTGATATAATTAATTATATAAGTGAGTGATTACATGAAAAATATATTTATAACAATTTGTTTATTATGTTCTTTTTCCCTTTTGAGTGGTTTTAGTTTTCAACCTAGCTATGATGTCGTCCTTTTAGAAGAAACAACGAACAATACTTATACGGGTATGAACTGTAAGGCTTTATTAGGGGATCCTGAAGATGCTAATTATCCTGCCTATTGGATTCAATATTCGCTAAATATCATGCGGTATGCGGCCATTATTGCTTTGCTTGGTTTTAGTACTGCGGATTTTATTAAGGCTATCGTTGCTCAAGATAATGATGCCTTACAAAAAGCCATTCAAAAAACTGTGAAAAGAGCCATCTATGCTGTAATATTATTCTTTGTTCCAATGATTGTTAGTTTTATCATGAATTTATTTGGCGTATATGGTACATGCTATATAAATTAGTTTGCCTAATAAAATAATTAATGTTATAATATAACCGCTTTATTTAATATAATTAAGTAAGGCTTCTAGGGGATTAGTTAAATGGTATAATAGGAGTCTCCAAAACTTTAGTTGGGAGTTCGATTCTCTCATCCCCTGCCAGA
>CANRAJ010000020.1 GCA_947628545.1 uncultured Bacilli bacterium
AGAATTTGAAAAATATAGAATTAAACAAGATAAATTATATAAATCAGATTTTGATTTGTTAATAGAGGAAAGTAAATGTTGTGGTGATATAAATGAATAATAATAATGTTTTTAATAAAAGTGTAATCAATTGGTATCCAGGTCATATGGCCAAAACTAAGAGACAAATTAAAGAAAATATTAAATTAATTGATATTATTTATGAGGTAATTGATGCGCGTTTACCAAAATCTTCTAAAATAAAGGATATTGACGAAATAATTGGGAATAAGCCTCGAATTTTAATTATGACCAAAAAAGATTTGTGTGATCTTAAGGTTACCCAAAAATGGCAAAAGTATTATGAAGATGCTGGCATGAAAGTAGTGTTAATGGATTTAACTAATAATCAAGATTATAAAAAGCTTTTTCAATTGACAGAAGAATTAACGGCCGATATTCAAGCTAAGCGTAAAAAAGATGGTTTGCGCCCTAAGGAAATTAAAGCCCTTGTTATTGGGATTCCTAATGTTGGTAAAAGTACCCTAATTAATAAACTTGCGGGCAAAAAAGTTGCTAGTGTTGGTAATAAGCCTGGAATAACGAAAGATATTAATTGGTTAAAAGCTAATAATAATTTATTAATTATGGATACCCCGGGAATTCTATGGCCTAAATTAGATGATAATGAAATTGCTTTAAATTTGGCTTCCACGGCGGCCATTAAAAGTGAAGTTTTAGACATTAATGATATTGGTTCTTATTTAATTAGTTTTTATAAAAACTATTATCCAGAGATTTTAAAAACGAAGTATCATGTGGATATTCAAAAAGATGTTATTGATATTATGGCTTATTTAGCTCTTAAAATGGGTTGTGTTAAAGATGATGAATTTGATAGTGAAAAAGTTTCTTGGCGGTTGTATAATGATGTGGTGGATGGTAACATCAAAGGAGTTACATTTGATCAATGGCAAAAGAAGAATTAGATTTACTACAATATGAAAAAAAATTATATGCTAAAGGGATAACTTTAATCGCCGGTGTTGATGAAGCGGGACGGGGTCCTTTAGTTGGCCCCGTAGTGGCGGCAGCCGTGATTTTACCACCAAATTATCAACTTGAAGGCTTAAATGATTCGAAAAAATTAAGCGAGAAAAAGCGGAATTATTTTTTTGAATGTCTCAAAAAAGAGGCTATAAGTTATGGGGTAGGCATCGTCGATGCCAAAACAATCGATGAGATAAATATTTATGAGGCCTCTCGTTTAGCCATGAATAAGGCCTTAGACAACTTATCAGTTAAACCGGAATATATTTTAACAGATGCCATGAAATTGCCAACCCGCGAAAATGTTTTGCCGATTGTTCATGGAGATGCGTTATCTTTATCCATTGCGGCGGCCAGTGTCCTTGCCAAAGTAACGCGGGATCAAATAATGTACGAACTAGATCGCGAACATCCGGAATATGGTTTTCGCTTTCATAAAGGATACCCTACAAAAAAACATCTTGAAAATATGGCGAAATATGGTATATTAGATAATTACAGGTTTACATATCGACCCGTTAAAGAATTAGAAGGTAGGGATAATCATGAAAAAATCAAGCAATAAAGAAATTACTTTTTGGCGCCATAACTTTAAAGAAGTTAGTCAAAAATTAGCAGTTCCCTATTTAGCGGATACTACTAAAATGGCCTTAGTTACCGAATTAAAAAGCGATATTCAAAATGAACTGGTGAAAGTAAAAAAAGCCATTCATGCTTATGAACAACTAAAAAATGAAAAAAATAAAAAGTTTAAGGATTCTTGTTTTGGAGTTATTTTTCAAAATTTATTTAAGTTTGGTTTATTAGGCCTTATTTTAGTTGCTCCTTTACTAGCTTTAGGTCATATAACGGGAGTAATGAATATTTCTGCTATTATTGATTTAGCCATCTTTGGTACCATCATTGGTGCTTTTAGTTCTTTTGCTGTCGATTTAAATCAATATCCTTTTTTAAAAGATATTGGTAAAACTAAAATGCATAAAGATAACGAATATGCTTTGATTAACAAAAGAGTATCTTTAGAAACTTTCAAAGATGAATTAGATATTGCCGAAAAGAAACTTAAGCATGATCAAGAAACAAATCAACAACATGAAATTAGTGTGGAAGAAGAAGTATATAATTATGGTCTTTATCAAACCGATTATTTTATCACGGAACAAGCAAACTTATATCATATTTTAGATGCAAGAAATTATTGTATTGTTCTTTTCCATGTTAAACATTTGCAAGAATTATTAAATTCTTATGAAAAAGCAGTAATTCTAGAAGAAAAACGTCATATAGCCCAACAAATAGATGAATTAACAAGTACCATAATGACTTGTTATGAAAATCCAGAAGATGCCTATAAACGTATGCGCGTAAAGGGGGACAACTAAGATGACGAAGTGGCAAAATAGCAAAATGCTTAAAAATTTTATCATAATTTTAGCATATACTTTAAGTGTTGAAGTACTTTTTCGCTTGGCTAGTCATATCACGATTTTTGATGTGTCTATTCTACGCGTTATTTTAGGTTATAGTATTTTGGCCCTAGTTTTCGCGTTTTTGCTTTCCTGGTTGAAAAAATCCAGCCAAAAAATTATGCTTTATATTATTTTTATCATTTTGGCTATTTATGCTTTTTTGCAAATGGGTTTCAATAATTTTATTGGCGTTTATATGTCTGTTAATACTTCGAGTCAATTAGGGGCCGTCGTCGATTATGTCCGCGAGTTTTTGGCCTCATTTTTACCGATTTACTATTTAGTTTTTTTACCTTTAGTTTTAGTTATCATCTTAAACCTAGTTTTGGCTCATAAAAAGAAACCCCAAACCGAAAAAAAGTTTTTCTTAAAGAAAAGTTCGCGTTACGAATATCAAATAAGAACAATTAGTACGTTGCTTATTTTAGTTTTTATGGCTTTGGGTTATTATGGAACTTTAAAAGTTAAGTTTATGCAAAATGAATTACAACCCGTGAGTAATTTAGAATTATTCCAAAATCCGAATGTTCCAAGTATTGTTGTTAATGAATTTGGGGTCTTGGGCTTTGGCGTTTTAGATATTAAATCGGCCTTTATTGATACCGAAAATGCCAATGACTTGGTTTTTGAAAAGACCGAAAAAGAAGATACGAAGCGAAACTTTGATGATACTTTATGGCAAGAGGTTACTACTAATGAAACGAATAAAACATATCAAAATATTAGTAATTATTTAATGAATCAACCGATTACAGATTACAATGAATACACCGGATTATTCGCCGGTAAAAACTTGATTGTGATTATGATGGAATCGGCTAATGAAATCTTGATTAATCCCGAATATTATCCTAATTTTTATAAAATATATACTCAAGGTTGGTCATTTGTAAATCACTATTCTCCTCGAAACTCTTGTTCCACCGGTAATAATGAGTTTAGTGGGATGACGGGACTATATTCAATATATAATAATTGTACAGCCAATAAATATCGGAAAAATACTTATAGTGAAGCCATCTTCAATTTATTTAATAAGCAAAATTATGATACCTTAAGCATGCATGATTATACGGAAGCCTATTATTATCGCAAAACGATTCACCAAAATTTAGGTAGTGGTAAATATTATGGCGTCCAAGATTTAGGCATTGATTTTTATACCGAATATAAAAACTGGGCTAGTGATGAAGATTTTATGAATGCGGCTATGGATATAATTGAGGCCCGGGAAAGTGATGCGCCATTTATGGTTTGGTTAACCACCGTATCAAGTCACCAACCTTATGTTGTTTCTTCAGTTGAAGGCGATAAATACAAAGATTTATTTAAAGACACTGATTATCCGGAAGATTTAAAAAGATATATGTCGAAATTAAAAACTTTAGATAATTCCTTAGGTATTTTACTTGATCGTTTGGAAAAAGCCGACATGCTTGATGATACGGTTATTGCTCTATATGGCGATCACTATCCTTATGGTTTAAAAAATAAAACGATCAATTATGTTTTAGATTATGATTTGAGTGATTATGAGGTTGAAAGAACACCATTTGTTATATATAATAGTACTATGGAACCTAAAAAATTTAGTCAATATACCTCATACATCAATTTAACGCCAACTTTAGCAAATCTTTTCAACTTAGATTATGATCCGCGGCTTTATATGGGCACTGATGTTTTAAGTCCTGATTATGAATCTTTGGTGGTTTATGCCGATGGTTCATGGAAAAACGCCAAGGCCTATTATGATGCCAGTGATGGAACCATTAAATATTATGGGGATGAGGAATATACCATTGAGGAAATTAAACAAATTAATCAAAAGATTAGTTTAAAAACGCAAATGAGTTCCTTAATTATTAAAAATAATTACTTCGCGGATTTAAATAATAAATTAACTAAAGCGCAAGCAAATCAAGAACAAGTATTGGCCAATGCCGAAATGGAGGAATAATGAAAGATCTAGTTATTGTAGAATCACCTGCTAAATGTAAAACTATTCTTAAGTATTTAGGAAATAATTATAATGTTATTTCCAGTAAGGGGCATATTCGGGATTTATCTAAATCAGGAAAATATGCTTTAGGTGTAGATGTCGACAATAATTTTGAACCGAAATATACGGTCATTAAAGAAAAGAAAAAAGATGTAGAAGCATTAAAAAAAGCGGTAAATAAAGCTGATACAATTTATTTAGCTACCGATCCGGACCGTGAAGGAGAAACGATTTCTTGGCATATATACGATGAATTAAATATTCCAATGGATCGGTATAAAAGAGTTGTTTTTAACGAAATAACCAAAGATGTTGTTTTAAATGCCATTCAAAATCCTCGGAAAATCGATATGGATTTAGTTAAAAGTGGGGAAACGCGGCGCATCTTAGACCGGATTATTGGTTTTCGGTTAAGTCGGTTAATGCAAAGTAAAACGGCTGGAAAGTCGGCTGGTCGGGTGCAAAGTGTCGCTTTAAAATTAATCGTCGATCGGGAACGGGAAATTAAGGCCTTTGTGCCCAAAGAATATTGGACCATTGAAGCAGATTTTGCTTCCTTTAAAGCCGTATTAGAAAAATATCAGGGTAAGGATATTGAAATACCGGATGAGGTAAGTGCCGATAATATTTTAAAGGCCTTATCAAAATCTTTTAAAATTGCTAGTGTCACAGAAAAAGATAAAAACAAAAGTGCACGGGAAGTATTTCGAACCTCTACGTTACAACAAGTAGCATCTAATAAATTAGGTTTTGCGGCTTCTAAAACGATGAAGATAGCGCAAAAATTATACGAAGGTATTGATTTAGGTAAGGAAACTGTCGGGTTAATTACCTATATGCGTACCGATAGTATTCGGTTATCTGATGAGTTTGTTAAGCAAACATTTGGCTATATTAAAGGTAAATACGGGGAAGAATACATTGGTTATGTTAAAAAAGCCAAGAAAACTGAAAATGTGCAAGATGCGCATGAAGGGATTAGACCAACAAGTATTAACCGGACACCAAGTGAGGTTAAAGAATATTTATCGAGTGATGAATATAAATTATATAAATTGATTTATAGTCGGGCTTTAGCGTCTTTAATGCATGATGCCAAAACCAAAGCAACAACGGTCATTTTAGAAAACAATGGTTATACTTTTAAAGCCACGGGTAGTGTTTTAACTTTTGATGGTTATTTAAAAGTATATGGGGAATATGAAGATTCAGAAGATGTCATTTTACCAGATTTAAAAAATTATAAATCTGATGTGATTACCGCGGATGATATTGCTAAAATCCAACATTTTACGAAACCAGCCCCAAGATATACCGAAAGTAGTCTAATTAAAGAATTAGAAAGTTTGGGTATTGGTCGGCCTAGTACATATGCAACAATTATTCAAACAATTAAAGATCGAGATTATGTTATCTTAAAAGATAAAAAGTTTGAACCCACGGATATTGGTTATGAAACGACGGATAAATTACAAGAGTTTTTTGCTAATATTGTCAATGTTAAATATACGGCTCAAATGGAAAAAGATTTGGATGATATTGCGGAAGCCAAAAAAGATAATATTAAAGTCTTAAAAGATTTTTATGCTGATTTTGCGCCTTTAGTGGAAAAGGCCTTCCATGAAATGGAAAAGAAAGCGCCCGAAACAACAGGGGAAAAATGTCCAGAATGTGGTGGCGATTTGGTTTATCGTCAAAGTAAATATGGTACTTTTGTGGCCTGTGGCAATTATCCTAAATGCAAATATGTCCAAAAAAGTGAAAAGCAAGTGGTGGAAATTTGCGATTGCCCGAAATGTGGTGGCAAAATAATTGAGCGCCAAAGTAAAAAAGGCAAAGTCTTTTATGGCTGTGCGAATTTTCCTAAATGTAAGTATGCTTTATGGGATAAACCAACGGGCGAAAAATGTCCTAAATGTGGCGAACTTTTAGTGGAAAAAAATAAAAAAATAATTTGTTCTAATTGTGATGAATAACTTTTACTTTGGTGCAAGTTATTTTTTTTATTGAAAAACTTTCTCAGCATCAATTCTTCTAGAACCAATTATTTTAGATATATCATAAGTTAATAAATCGGCACTGGTGATATTCCGACCTAAAAGTTTTGATATTTGGTGGGCGATTTTATCAACCATTTCTAATGTGGGATTACGATGCCCATTTTCTAATTGGTTTTCGTAAATTAAACTGGTGTTGATGGCCTCAGCAAATTTTTCTTGGGAAAGTTGGGATAAATATCGATAATATTTTAAATTGATTGCTAAAATATCTTTACTCGCAAGATTTATATTTATCAACTCCCATCATTACCCTTATTATAGATAAGGAAATAGGCAATTTCTTTTATACAATTGTTATATTGACATTCCAAAAAATACCTATCTAATTTCATTGACTAAACTAGGGGATTTTGATAAACTATAATCGACATATGGTTTATTTAACACTTTATTGAATTATTAATAAACTATGGAAAGAAAGCATATAATTAGTAGTTTATTTCTAAGAAGGGAGTTAATTTAAAAATGCAAAAAGATAAGAAAACCAAAATTATTATCGGTTCGCTTTGTGGTGTCTTAATAATTTGTCTAATAATTATTTTATTAGTTAAAGCTTTTGCTAAACCACAATATGAAATTAAATTTGATACGGATGGAGGCAGTCAAATTAGTTCCTTAAAGGTGCAAAAAGGTGATGTGATTTCCAAGCCTCAAGATCCAACTAAAGAGGGTTATGTTTTTACCGGTTGGTATTTAAATAATCAGGAATATGATTTTAAAGATAAAGTTACAACTACTTTGATTTTAAAGGCTAAATGGCAAGAAGAAAAATTTCATTTAAATACGGATAAGATAACTTTAAAAATTGGTGATAAAGTTACTTTAGAAGCCAGTGCAAAAGAACTAACTTGGCAAAGTAGTGATGAAAAAATTGTTAAAGTTAATCAAAAAGGGCAAGTGACTGCTTTAAAAGTTGGGAAAGCCACAATTACAGTTACTAATAAAAAAGGGGAAAAAGTTGAATGTGCGGTTACCGTTCAAGAAAAAGATGATAATGAAATTGTTCTTAGTAAAATAACAATAAAGGGTAATAAAGAAATCGAGGTTGGGAAGACTACTAAATTAACAATAACCTATACCCCTAAAGATGCGACTAATCAAAAGGTTATTTGGTCAAGTAATAATATTCAAATAGCAACAGTTGATCAAAAGGGTAATGTTAAAGGTTTGAAGGCTGGTAAGGTAACTATTATGGCAACAAGTGAAAATGGTCTAAAGGCAACTTATGAGGTAACGATTAAAGCTAAGGCACAAAGTACGACTCCAAATCCTGGTACAACTACCACAACTAATCCGGGAACGGGAACCCAACCAAGTGGAGGCTCCGGTGGCAGTGGTGGCAGTGGTAGTGACTCCGGCGGTAGTGGTTCGGTAACTACACCAAATAGTGGGCAATCAACAGGAACAACGGAACAACCGAAAGTTGAGGCTACCAAAATAACAATTACGGGTAGTACAAAAGTAAATGTTAATGAAGGAATTGATTTAAAGGTTAATTTTGAACCAACTAACACCACGGATAAGACAGTTACTTGGTCAAGTAGTTCAACTAGTATTGCCACAGTCGACCAAAACGGTCATGTTATTGGTAAAGCCGAAGGAACTGTAACTATCACTGCTAAAACCAAAAATGGTAAAGAAGCAACCTATCAAATCGAGGTTAAATCAATCTATGTTATTTATTTAACAGCCAATTACTTAATGAATAATTTATCAGATTATAGTTTTAAAGTAGAAAGAGATGGTAAAGTTTTTACCGATTATGAAAGTTTTGATATCGTAGGAAATGCTTATTATCCAAGTAATGGAGTTGTTGGTAAAGACGATGTAACGGATTTAGGTAGTGAAAGAACAACAACCTTGAAATTAAAAAATGGTCAAACACGTCAAGCGACGATTGTGATAAATTAAGGAGGAAAAAATGAAAAAATATTTAAAATTATTATTAATTACATTAATTAGTTTTTTAACTTTTAATGGCTATGTAATGGCGAAAGAAGTTAATCTTGATCAATTAGGTCAAGAAATTGAAAAAGTCAATAAAAACGCAACCTTTGCCTATATTATTGGCAATCATGCTTATACCTCTGCACGGAGTATTACTTTAGAAGATGTAATGATTGCGAGTAGAAGTATTGCTGTTGATGGCGTTGGGGAAGAATATGATTACAATTCGAATATTAAGGAAGATAATGTTTATAAAAAAATGAACATTTTCCAAATTCGGAAATCTCGGGGAAAATGGGTTTCTGGTAGTAATTTAATTGGGGCTAAAACATTAAGCCAATATGTTGAAGAAAATGGTGGTCAAATTACCATTGATTATATTGATTATAAATATGTGGCTAAAGATACGGTTATAAGTATTTCAACTGATACGACAACCTATAAAAATGATTTAGATCAAAAATATGTGGCTAATGCTTTTGAATATAATCCTGTTACGAAAGAAGTAAGCGGTTTAGCCAAAATAAATGAAGGCGTAACGCAAGCAGCTAAAAATACAAATTATTACTTTGCCTATGTTTTACATGTTGAAGGGGCAACCAATGAAACGACAATTGATTTACCCGATACCGCTAAAATTGTTAAGAAAGATTTAGCGCAAGGTAATTATGTTATCTTAATGGCATTAACTACTGATACGGATAACTATTACTATGTTAAAGTAGATAAAGATGGGGCTAAAACTCATTATAATACGGCTACTTATGCTCTTCATTTTACGGGAGTGGAATATCAAACTTATACTAAAGTAGATTTTGATTTAGATAATGAAAATATTGCTCATTATGTTAAAGAAGAAGGGGAAAATGTTACTTTAGCTAAAAGTCAAAATACAATGCAAATAAGTAATAAATTATATAAACAATTTGCAATAAAGGAATTTAGCGATAACCAAGATGCTTATTATATTTCTTTAACTGCTAATAAGAAACTAGCCGATGTTAAAGTTACTTTAAATGATAGTAGTGATGATGTTAAAATAACAAAAGCAGATGACAAAACAACAATTATATTCCGAATTACGGAAGAAAAAATGACTGCTTGTAAGGGGCAAAATTCCGCTGATTGTAAATTTAAAATTGTGGTGGATGAAGATGGCGAATCTGCCGAAAAATACTTAGCATCAACTTACGAATTAGAATTCGGGGGAATTACACCTAAAGTAATGACTAAAGTAAATGAAGCCAAGGTGGAAGCCAAAAATAGTGCCGGTGAATTAGTTAAGGCCTTTGAAGATAATAATCAACAATTAGTTGGATATCTAAAAACAAGTAATAAAATAAAATATTCTTTAACAACTCAAGAAAAACCTGTGGAAGCCGCAGAAGGTGTGGTTAAAGTAAGTGGTAGTGCCCAAGCCTATAATAGTGATTCTTTTGCTGAAAACAAATTAGATATTGAATATGAAGTAAAAGAAATTGAAAATAAAGAATTTACGCTAACGGTTGACTTAGATGGAGATGAAACAAAATATGACCCAACAACTATTACGGTTGATTATGAGGGATTATTTACTGGTGAAAATGCCGAAACCAAATATTCGGCTTATATTACCAAAACTAAGGCGGCAGTAAGTTTAACGGTTCATAATATAGTTGAAGACTGGTTACAAAAATATCAAAAAGGTGCGGAAAATCGGGAAATAACAAACTATTTCTCAAGATCAATTAATCCGGGAATTCAAGCATATACCTTTAATATGAATGGTAAACCATATTTAAGTTCTACGGAAATTGAAAAATTACCTTCAGAAGAAAAAACTTTATATCGTGTTAAAGCATTGGCGCGGAATGTAACTTTTAATGGTCAAGATGTGGCTACGGCTGAAGAATGGAGATTTATCTTTAATGGTTATTCTGGCATGGGTGTGGCTGAATTAAGTTTAATTGAAAAAATTACTGGAGTTCCGGAAGAAAAACAAGTTAATGAAATTACTAGTATGTCCGAAGAAGCCAAACAATTATTAGCCGATCAAGATGTTACTTATTACAATATTAAGATTGCGGCTGCCGATGTTAAAGCGTGGATTGAAAAATACTATGATCATACTTTAGCAAGTAGTTATCATGATGAACTTACACTTACTATTGCCATTGACAAATCAGGTTATATTCGTTATATTTCGAACCTCGAAAATACCTATGGCGATGGTAAAAAAGGTTGGGAAGAAGAAATCCAAATAAATAGCCAAAAATATGATCGCCAAATTGAAATGGTTTTAGCGGATATTGGTTCGACGATAGTTCCTGATCCGGAATCCTTGGGCTTAACGAACGACAAAGTAAACGAATTAGAAACTAAATGGCATGCCGATCGTGGTTGTGTGCGCGAACATAATTATTATGTTTGTAAACCTTAAAGAAATGTTGAATTAATTTTCAACTTTTTTTATGGGAATAACCTTTAACTAAAATAAGAAATTTGATATAATACAAATACATAGTTGGAGGGTTTTATGGATATACTTGCAGGTTTAAATGAACGCCAAAAAGAAGCCGTTTTACACATTGATGGACCTTGTTTTGTTTTAGCGGGCGCCGGGAGTGGGAAAACGAAAGTTTTAACAACCCGCATTGCTAATTTAATTGCTCAAGGGATTTATTCATCGCATATTTTAGCCATAACTTTTACCAATAAAGCGGCGAAGGAAATGAAAGAACGTTTGGAAACTATTGTCGGACCAAATTCGGCTTTTGTTGGAACCTTTCATTCTTTTGGCCTTCGGTTTATTAAAGAAAATTATGCGGCTTTGGGTTTAAAGAAAAACTTTACAATTGTTGATGCTGATGATGTTACGACGATAATTAAAAAAGTAATGAAAGAATTGGGTTATAATCCTAAAGAAATAACCCCGGGATATGTTAAAAGTAAGATTAGCTTTATTAAAAATGAAATGTTAAGTAAAGATGAAATTACGAAATTTTTAAATAGCCCCCTTGATAAAATCGCGGCCGAAATTTATTTTGTATACGAAAAAACTTTACACCAAAATAATACGGTAGATTTTGATGATTTATTAAAAATGCCCGTGGAACTATTTGAACAAAATGAAGCCATTTTAGATAAATATCAAGAAAGATATCGTTATATTTTGGTAGACGAATATCAAGATACCAACGAGGTCCAATATAAAATGATTAAATTACTTGCCGCCAAATATCGGAATATTTTTATTGTAGGTGATCATAATCAATCCATTTATGGCTTTCGGGGTTCCAATTATAAAAATATTTTGAACTTTGAAAAAGATTATCCGGATGCTTTATGTGTTACTTTAAATCAAAATTATCGGAGTACAAATACCATTTTAGATGCAGCCAATAGTGTAATTAAAAATAATGTAGAATGTAGGGATATTAATCTTTTTAGTGAATTAGGTAAGGGCTTAAAAATTAAATATCTAAGGGCTTATGATGAAAAACAAGAGGTTACCTTAGTAATTGAAGAAATTAAAAAGATGTTAGATGAGGGATTTAGTTATAATGATATAGCGATTCTTTATCGAACTAATGCCCAAGCCCGGGTTTTTGAAGAAGGGATGAACAATGCTCGTTTCCCTTACCGGATTGTGGGTAGTTACTATTTCTATAAACGCAAAGAAATTAAAGATTTATTAAGTTATTTAAGATTAATTTCTAATCCTGCGGATGAAATATCCTTAAGACGGGTAATTAATGAACCCAAAAGAGGAATCGGGGCAAAATCGCTTGATGAACTAGCTACTTATGCTGCCCAAAATAATATTACTTTGTTTAAAGCCTTAAACAAACCGAAAGAATTAGAGTTTAAAAACTTAATTTTAGAATTACAAGAAATTGCCAAAAATTGTGATTTGACGGAATTAATTGAACAAGTCTTAACAAAATCGGGCATGAAAGAGGCCTTAGAAAAAGAGCATACTTTAGAAGCTGATTTAAGATTAGAAAACTTAATGGAATTTAAAAGTATTACCGAAAATTATCAAAATGAAATAGGCGGCGTTAATCTCGAGGACTTTTTAGATGAAATCAGTATTGTAAGTGATATGGCTGAACATCAAGAATATGATAATGCTCTTACTTTAATGACGATTCATTCGGCTAAGGGTTTAGAGTTTCGCGCTGTTTTTTTAGCCGGGATGGAAGAAAATATTATGCCGCATGCTATTTCTTTACAAGAAGAAAATGGCTTAGAAGAAGAACGACGCCTTTGCTATGTGGCTATTACCCGGGCTAAAGAACGTTTAATTATCAGCAATGCCAAAAAACGGATGCTTTTTGGGAATGCCCAAATGAATCCCCCAAGCCGATTTATTACGGAAATTGATCAAAGTTTAATTGATATGGTACCTAACGAAAAGGAAGAAAAACCCTTTGTTAAAGAAAAGTATTATGATGATACGCCAGGAACTTTCCGCCGGGGGGATATTGTTTTTCATTTAACTTATGGCCGCGGTGTGGTAACAGATATTGATGAAAAGTTTGTGACCGTTGCTTTTAGTAAAAGATGGGGTATTAAAAAAATCTTAAGCAACTATAAGGGCTTAAAAAAGGAGTAATATATGGAAAAAACTTTAGTAATTTTAGCGGCCGGGATGGGTTCGCGTTTCGGCGGTTTAAAACAAATTGAACCGGTGGGGCCCAATAGGGAAATAATTGCCGATTATTCGATATATGATGCTTTAAAGTGTGGTTTTACTAAAGTCGTCTTTGTTATCAAAAAAGAAAACTTGGAATATTTTAAAAGTCATATCATTGCGCCTTATCAAGATAAAATTAAAGTGGAATTTGCTTTTCAAAGTTTGGCAGGATTCGAAAAATATCTTCCACCAACGAGGACCAAGATGCTTGGAACGGCGCATGCTTTATATTGTGCTAAAGATTATGTAAAAGAACCTTTTGTGATGATTAACGCCGATGATTTTTATGGCCGGGAATCTTATACTTTGGCTAAAGAGTTTATCGAAAGCAGCAGCGATAATTATGAATATTTATCGGTAAATTATCCCTATAATAAAAGTAGAAGCCAAAATGGTAAAGTGAATCGCGGCGTAGTGAAATTAGATGAAAATAATAATATTTTAGATATCGATGAATGCAGCATTGAAGAGGTAGATGGGCAAGTTATTGCCACGAGCAAAAAAGATCATACCCAACAAATTATCGCCGAAGATGCCCTGGTATCTATGAACTTTTTAGTTTTTAAACCGACAATATTTGATTTTTTAGCTGCTGATTTAAAACACTTTTTAGCCGGAAATATCAATGATACGGATGAACTTATTTTAACGGATACCATTAAAAATTGTTTGCAAAATAGTCAAATAAAGTTTAAAAGTGTAACGACATCATCTCGGTGGTTTGGCATGACTTACCGCGAAGATATTAAAGATTTACAAGCCACCTTACAAGAATTAATTAAAGAGGGAGTTTATCCGAAAAAATTATGGGAGGAAGAATAATGGATGTAGCCAAAAGAATTGAAGAATTAATTGCCATTTTAAATGAAGCATCATACAAATATTACGTTTTAGATAATCCGACGATTACCGACCAAGAATATGATAAATATTTGCGGGAACTTATTAATTTGGAAGAAAAATATCCGGAATACAAACGGGCGGATTCGCCAAGTCAAAGGGTCGGGGGCGAAGCCATTGATAAGTTTAATAAAGTAGTGCATAAAACCCCAATGCTTAGTTTATCAAATGTTTTTAATGAACAAGAAATTCGGGATTTTGATGAACGGATAAAAAAAGAAGGTTTTACGCCAGATTATGTTTGTGAATATAAAATTGATGGTTTATCGATTTCCTTAATTTACGAAAATGGGCTTTTAGTTCAAGGTATAACTCGGGGCGATGGTATTACCGGTGAAGATGTCACCAATAATATTAAAACGATTAAAAGTGTACCTTTAAAATTAACGGAGCCCATTGACGTTGAGGTGCGAGGTGAGGTTTTCATGCATAAAAAAACCTTGGCCAAATTAAATGAACAACGCCAAAAAGAAGGCTTACCCATTTTAGCTAATGTCCGGAATGCGGCAGCAGGTTCGCTTCGCCAATTAGATAGTAAAATCGCTGCCCAAAGAGAATTAGATACCTTTATTTATTATTTGATGGAACCGGAAAAGTTTAATATTAAAACACATAGTGAAGCCTTAGAATATTTAAAAAAATTAGGCTTTAAAGTTAATCCCGAAAGTCGCAAAGTTGGAAGTGTAAGTCATGTTTTAAGTTATATTGCCGAGGCGCTAAAGGCGCGGGATAAACTTTCTTATGATATTGATGGGGTAGTTATGAAACATAATGTTTTTGCTGAACAACAAGAAATTGGCTATACTGCCAAATACCCAAAATGGGCCACCGCCTATAAATTCCCGGCCCAAGAAGTTTTAACCCGGCTCAAAGATATTATTTTTACGGTTGGTAGAACAGGGCGAATTACCCCTAATGCGGTTTTAGAACCAGTCATTTTAATGGGTTCAACTATTGCCCGGGCTACTTTACATAATGCCGATTTTATCACAAGTAAGGGTTTAAAAATTGGCGATATTGTTTCGATTAAAAAAGCTGGGGATGTTATTCCCGCGGTAACAGGTGCCGTTTACGAAAGAAGAACGGGCGCCGAAAAAGATTTTGTAATGATTACAACTTGTCCAATGTGCGATACACCTTTACAAAAAAAAGAAGGGCAAGTGGATTATTTTTGCCCTAATGAATCATGTCCTGCCCGCAATATCAATAGTTTAATTCACTTTGTTTCCCGCGATGCGATGAATATCGAAGGCTTGGGCGAAGAAATAGTCGAAGAATTATATAACTTAGGTTTTGTTAAACGAATTCCCGATTTTTATGATTTAAAAACCAAAAAGGAACAATTATTAGAATTTGATGGATATGGCGAACAAAGTATTAATAAAATATTAGATAATATTGAAGCCAGTAAACAAAATGGGTTGGAACGAGTTTTATTTGCCATCGGTATTCCGGGTATTGGTAGTAAAACCGCCAAAGTTTTAGCTCATCGTTTTGGTCATATCGATAATTTAATGCAAGCCGATCAAGAGACACTTGAAGCCATCCCTGATATTGGTAATATCTTAGCAACGAATATTTATAATTATTTTCAAAATAATCAAGCCTTTATTGCCGAATTAAAAAATATTGGTATCAATATGGCGGAAGCCGCAAGCGAACGTAAACAAAATGATTTAATCACCGGCAAAAAGTTTGTCATCACGGGAACGATTAATGATTATACCCGCAATGAAATTAAAGATATTTTGGAAAATTATGATGGCATTGTCAGTGAATCTGTCAGTAAAAATACCGATGTAGTAATTGTTGGCGAAAATCCTGGCAGTAAATATGACAAAGCAGTTCAATTAAAAGTTGAAATCTGGAATGAAGAAAAACTAAAAGAAATATTTAATATTTTAGTTTAGGGAATTCATTCCTTTTTTCTTGACAAAAAATTGTCAAATAGACTAAACTCTTGACCATATATATATATATATATATATATAATAAAAGGGAAGATAACGAGAAAGATTTTTTTGTATGGGTAGAAATTACATCTAATTAGATGTATAATAAAAATATCAAAAATAGGAAACAATAGAGGTAAGGAGTAGTAAAATGAATGATAATAAAAAACAAACAATAATTTTAACATTAATTGCGATTATTACTTTATCATT
>CANRAJ010000021.1 GCA_947628545.1 uncultured Bacilli bacterium
TCGACTAATTCTTTTACTTCAAGAATTGTCATTTCTTTTAATGAACTAATAAATTCATCTTTTGTTAATTTTGCCATTATTCATCCTTCCCTTCCTTTTGTTCTGAATATAAATTCAAACTAATAGCCAAATCTTTAACATATTGCATCATACCACCAGCCAACATTGTAAGTAAACCTTCTCTTGATGGTATTTCCGCATATTCTTTAATTGTAGCGAGATCCGCTACATCGCCACTAATAATCCCAACTCTAATGTCTAATTTGTTATTTTTTTTCGCAAATTCTGAAACAATTTTAATTGGTTCTAGTAGCGTTTTCCCAAAGCAAATTGCGTTAGGACCTTCTAAGAAACCATCTAAATTAATTTTTAATTCGTCGGCCGCTCTTTTAAGTAAAGTGTTTTTATAAATCTTAACATCAGCATCAACGGGTTTTAATTCTCTTCTTAAAGCTTTTAAATCATCAACCGTTAAACCTTGATATTGGAATATAATAACCGCTTCACTGGTCTTTAGTTTATCAACTAATTCCGCAACAATTGCTTTCTTTTGGGCAATTATTTTTTCGCTTGCCATATTTCCTCCTTTTTTAAAATTAAAAACTTCCGCATAGGGAAGCTTAAAAAAATACTCATTTTAAGATTTCCCTCGGTAGGACTTACTAATTGCCTACTGTCTTCGGTTTTCATTTCGTATTATATTACATTAATAATTAAATGTCAAAACTATTTTTATCAAGTTTAATACCAGGACCCATTGTTGTTGAAATTGTAATATTTTGGATGAAGACACCCTTAACAGATGCTGGTTTAGCTTTCGCAATAGTATTAACAACATATTCTAAGTTTTCTTTTAACTTTGAAGCATCGAATGATACTTTACCAATAATCGTATGGACATTACCGAATTTATCATTCTTGTAAGTAACCATCCCTTTTTTGATATCTTTAACGGCATCAGCAACTTTTGTTGTAACCGTTCCGGTTTTAGGGTTTGGCATTAAATTACGAGGCCCTAAAATGTTCCCGATTTTACCAAGTTCTGGCATCATATCAGGCGTTGCCACGATGACATCAAAGTCAAACCATGCTTCATCTTTAATTTTCGCAATTAAATCTTTATCGCCAACATAGTCTGCGCCGGCTTTTTTGGCTTCTTCAGCAAAATTACCACTAGCAATAACTAAGATTTTTTTGGTTTTACCCGTTCCATGAGGAAGAGATAAAGAACCTTTTAATTGTTGGTCAGATTTTTTCGCATCAAGTTTTAAACGAATGGCGACTTCAACCGTACTATCAAATTTAGTAACAGATGATTCTTTGACTAACTTAATGGCATCATCAATACTATAAGTTTTAGTTTTATCAATATTTTTTGATGCTTCCACATATTTCTTACTATACTTTTTCATTTTTCCCTCCTAACTGTGGTTCATTAGCGGATTAATTATTTTCTTCTTCAGTTTCGCTTTGTTCAGCTTCTTCATCAGCATGCGTTGGAACTTCAGCACTAGCAGTAGCCATTTCTTTAGCTTCCGCTTCAAGTTCTTCTAATTCAGCGTCCCTCTTAGCCTGTTCTCTTTCTTCTTCGGCTGCTTCAGCTGCTTGTTCGGCAAGTTCGGCATCGTTTAGACCTTTAACCGCAATACCCATGTTTCGAGCAGTACCAGCAATTTCTTCCATGGCTGCTTCTACATCATAAGCATTTAAATCAGGTAACTTTTCTTCGGCAATTTTACGAAGTTGATCCTTCGTAATTGTTGCCACGATTTCATTAGCACCTTTTTTACTAGCCTTTTGAATACCAGCGGCTTTCTTTAATAAAAAGGCCGCAGGGGCAGTTTTTAAAACAAAATCAAAGCTCCGATCTTCATAAATAGAAATTTCACAAGGAATGACATCTCCCATTTTATCTCTCGTTGCTTCATTGAATTTGCTACAAAAATCGCCTAAATTAATTCCGGCAGGTCCTAAAACTGTTCCAACTGGTGGAGCTGGGGTTGCTTTACCAGCTTCAATTTGTAATTTAATTTTTTTAACGACTTCTTTGGCCACGAAAACACCTCCTATATAAATATTTTTCGCGTAAGTGGGAATTGGGCAAGTCCGCTACTCTTCCCTGCCACTTAGCCAATAACTAAATTGGCATTAAAGATAATATCATAAAATGTCAATAAATACAAGATTTTTTCAATATTTCTTGGCGAAAATAGTAATTTGTGTTATGATTATTTTGATAAATGGAGAGTGATTTTTCATGGCTAAAAAATTTTTTCGCCAAAAAGTTCATAATAAGAAACGAACGATAACGCAAGTTATCATTATAAGTGTATGCGTAATTGGCATTATTTCATGCTTATTATTAGTCCATTATTATAATAGTAAATTACCTGAAGGAGCAGTGGCAACCATTCGGGATTCTGTAACCGTTGAAGTTAATTCCAAATTACCTAATAAAACAGCCTTCTTTTCGGAATTAAAAAATGTTGATGCCAAAAATATTAGTGTTGATTACAAAAAAATTGACATTAAACAAACCGGAGAATATGAAATAAAACTAAAAGTATTTAAGAAAAAATATAAATCTACTTTAAAAATTGTCGATACTATTTCCCCTGAATTGACGGTTAAAGATGTAACTATTGCCAAGGGTACTAAATATCGTGCTGAAGATTTCGTGGCTTCTTGTAGTGATAATAGCAAAATCGAATGCCATGTGGAATTTTATCAATTAGCAACAACTCAAGATGGTGGCAAAATTGATTATGCTAAGTTTGAAGAAGAAGGTACTTACACGGTGCAAATAATTGCGACCGATGATTTTGGTAACAAAACAGCCCCAATGGAAGCAACTTTAGTTATTGGGGAAGGTTCCGAAATGCCAAAACCTGTTAAATGTAATTTTGGTAACACGGATTATGATAATGAAAAATATATTTTAGCCGTTTCGGTAGGTGAAAACAATTGTGCTATCGATCCGGACCTATATAATAATGAAACTATTTTAGCAGCCATCAATACTTTCACTAATGATGAACTGGCTAAAATTAAAAATGAATTTAATAAATTAAATATTAGAGGAACCGTTAATGTATATCCTAACCAAATCCCAATTCCAAATAAAACCGGTGAAGGCCTCGTAGGTTATGCCTTAGAAATGGTTTTAAAAAATGGGGATGGAACGGAACTAGAACATTACTTTGTACGCAGCGATGGTTCCAGAGTTTACTCCGTAAATAAATATAATTTAAAATAAGAGCAACACTGCTCTTTTTTTATGGGTAAAATAATGGCCCCTTAAAAAGGGGCCAAAGGGGGTTTTGGTTGACCTTACACATTATTAATCGTGATAAGGTCATTAGGTTATAAGAAGCATAGCACATGTTTGATATTGTACTATGCTAGTTTAAATATAACTTGTTTTAAGTTATTTGTCAATTATATTTTCAAACCCTAATCGAGAAACATAATATCATCTAAGATTTTTTGGTAATAAGGATTTGCTAAATAGGCTTCCGATTTCAAAAATTGAGCCGAATCCTGACTGGCTTGAAATAATATTTTGTGATCATTTTTAATATTGGCTAATTTAAAAGTAATATCGCCACTTTGTTTGATGCCAAATAAATCGCCTTGGCCCCGTTGTTCAAAATCTTTTTCACTAATATAAAAGCCATCTGTGCTTTCTTCCATAACTTTTAAGCGGGCATTATCATGATCACTTATTAAGTAACAATAACTTGTTAAATCATTACGGCCTACCCGTCCCCGAAGTTGATGGAGTGCTGCCAAACCAAAACGTTCAGCATTAAATATGACCATCATGGTGGCATTCGGAATATCAATACCAACCTCGATAACTGTTGTGGAAATTAAAATTTTGATTTCACCGGCTAAAAAGTCATTCATTATTGTATCTTTTTCAGTTTGTTTCATTTTGCCATGAATAATACTTATATTGACTTGATTATTAAAAGCCGTATTTAATTTTTCTTGTAATTTTTTAACACTATTTAAATTACTTTCTTCACTTTCATCAATTAAAGGTGATACAACAAATATTTGATGCCCCGCTTTAATTTCTTCAAGCATTTTAAATAAGACATCCTTAATTTCTTTTTCTTTTTTTACCTTGGTAATGACCTCTTTTCGGCGATGCGGTTTCGTTTTTATTAAGGATAAATCCAAATCGCCGTATAAGCAAAGCGCATAACTTCGCGGAATGGGTGTTGCCGATAAATATAAAACATCGGGACCAACATTGCCTTTTTCTTGCAAAGCATTCCGTTGTTTAACCCCAAATAAATGTTGTTCGTCAATAACGACTAAACCCAGTTTCGCAAAAACAACATTATCATTAATTAAAGCATGTGTTCCAATAATGATATCAACCTCATGGTTTTGGATTTTTGCATAAGCCGCTTGTTTTTCTTTAGCCCGCATATGTCCCGTCAAAAGTAAAAGCTTAAGATTAGTATTCGCAAAATAATTTTTAATAGTTTCATAATGTTGTTTGGCTAAGATTTCTGTAGGAGCCATAAATGCCGTTTGATAACCACTTAAATAATTAGCCAAAGCGCTAATAATTGCTACGATTGTTTTGCCACTACCAACATCACCTAAAACCAACCGATTCATTCTTTTTTCATCTTGCATATCGTTTAAAATATCTTCGATTGCCGTTACTTGATCTTCCGTTAATTTAAAGGTCAAATTGGCTAAAAAGTCCGTAATTTCTTCTCTATTAAATTGATGTTTAAGGCCTAATACCTTTTCATTTTTTAACTTTAAAACATTGATTTTAAAAGTATAATCAAATAATTCTTCGTAAATTAATTTTAGTTTGGCTTTTTTGATATCCGCCATTGTCCTGGGCCGATGAATTAAATTAACGGCATCCTTTTTCGCAATAAATTCATATTTCTCATTATAATAATCGGGAACATGATCTGCGATGTTAAGATTTTGGGCTAAAGCCGTATCCACCCATTTTATCAACATACTTTCTTTTAACCCACTTATTAAATGATAATGGGGTTCAATTGATTTATCTTGAACATTAAACTTAATTTCACTAGCCATAAAACTATTTTTTAAATAATCATATTTACCTAATAAAACTATCGCTTTACCAACTGTTAAAATATTTTTCAGAAAAGCCCGGTTGAAGATTTTGACATTTACTAATTTTTCATTAACTGTAGCCACAAAACTAAGATAATTAAAGTTCTTTCGAATATAAGAAACTTTAGGGACTGTCGCAATAGTTCCTTTAACATAAATAGGTTCCGTCGATGTTGCTTCATTTAAATTAATAATATTTATAAAACTATAACGATAGGGATAATAACCTAATAAATCTTCGACCGTATTGATATCTAATTTATGAAGCAAAGCTTGATTTTTAGGACCAATTCCCTTAAGTTGTTCAATATTCATAGGCACTCCTAAAAGGATTATAGCAAAATTTAAAAAAAGTTGCAAAAAGTTGTTGACAAATGATAGCAAATCAGTTAGGATAGTACTCACCAATTCACTGAAGAAGGCGAATTGGTGCTAGTATCACACTAGTCAACCCCTTTTTATTCTTTAGGAGCCACATCAAGTGGCTCCACCTTTTTTATAGAAAACCAAATAAACCTGGTTTTATTTTTTTACATCTTTTTAGGTGTAAAATTGGTAAATTTTGCCAATAATGGGCAATAATATTCCTAGGTGAGGAAAAAATGAGTGTTGGTAGACTTAAAGAAATCCGTATAGACCGGGGAAAATCACAATATGATATTGCCAGAATAATCCATACTACCCAACAACAATATTCTAAATATGAAATTGGAATTCAAATGATTCCTTTGGAAAAGATTGTTGTTCTTGCAGATTACTATAATACCTCGGTTGATTATTTACTAGGCCGCACTGATGAAAGAGAGCCCTATCCCAAATCAATCTTAATGGAAAAAACAAAAATTTTAGTTCAACAATAAAAAAGCCCTATGCGGCTTTTTCATTTTGACTAATTTTTTGATAATATTGATATCTTTTTTGGGCATTGGCTTTTTGACTTGCTAAAACTTGGGCGGCTAAATCTGGATCTTTAATTTTTAAAGCATTAAAGCGAACCTCATTAGCCAAAAACGCTTCATATAAATCAAAGTTCGGTTCACTACTATCCAAAGTTAATTTTTGGCCATCATAACGCATTAATAATTGATAACCACAGTTAACCGCTAATTTTTGTTCAATTAAACTATTATTCATGCCTCCCTTAATGCCATGTTCAATACAAGTTGCATAGGCAATGACAATGGCTGGTCCTTCATGTTTGTCAGCTTCTTCCAAGGCCTTGATGGCTTGCATCATATTGCCGCCCAGACAAATACTGGCCACATAACAATTTGGAATACTAGTAGCAATTCGGAATAAATCCTTTTTGGCGGTTTTCTTACCAAAGTTAGCAAATTCCGCAACCGCACCTAATTTCGTGGCTTTACTGGCTTGCCCACCAGTATTAGAATAAACCTCGGTATCTAAAACTAAAACTTTAATATTTTCATTGGTATGCAAAACATGATCCAGACCGCCATAGCCGATATCATAAGCCCAACCATCACCACCGATGGCCCAAACTGTTCGAGCTGGCACATATGGCAATAAGTCATGTAATTCTTTGGGAACAGCTTTATCTTGTAAGCCCTTTTTAACTTTTTGCGTTACTTTTAAATCATTGGGTTGGTCTAAATATTCTTTAAATAAACTTTGGGTTTCTAAATCCACTGATTCCAATGCTTCTTGCATAATCTTAGCAATTCGTTCTCTTTTTTGTTTATAAGATAAGTGAATACCTAGAGCAAACTCAGCATTATCTTCAAATAAGGAATTAGCCCACGGAATGCTGTAAGGTGTTGATGGTACACTACCACCATAAATACTCGAACAACCTGTAGCATTAGCAATAACTAATTTTTCGCCAAAGAGTTGCGTTAATAATTTGATATATGGCGTTTCCCCACAACCCGCGCAAGCACCACTAAACTCAAACAATGGTTTTTCTAATTGACTACCTTTAATCGTAAATTTATTTAACGGATTTTCTTTTAACGGAAGACGGGCAAAATCTACATCGTTTTTGGTAATCTTTTGCACCATTTGTAAGGCCTTGTTGCCACCCTTACCTGGACAGATGCTCAAACAAACACCACAACCCGTACAATCTTTTTCACTAATCACAATTTCGTATTTTAAATCTTCATGACCCATCAAAGGTAATCCCTGGGTATCATTTAAAATAGGGCGAATAACGGCATGAGGACAAGCCAAAGCACACATTCCACATTGAATACAATTTTCTGGCAACCATTCCGGTACTAAAGTTGATATGTCGCGTTTTTCGTATTTAGTTAACCCATTAGGCCATGCCCCTTGAGCAAAAGGCACTAACTTACTAACAGGTAATTCGCTGCCTTTCCGTGAATTAATCATAGCCATAATACTTTTATTTTCTTTTATCTCTTCGACCTTTTCAATTACATTAATCTTTAATTCTTTAATACTAGATAAGGCCTTTTCAACTGCCTTAATATTACTTTCAATTACCTCATTACCTTTTTCTACGAACTCTTGCTTAATCCATTTTTTAACAATATTTAAGGCCTCTGGTATGCCCAATAAATATAAAATAATGGTTTCCATAATTTTATTAATTTTACCTTTAATACCGGCTTCTAAAGCAATATTTTCGGCATCAATATATAATACTTTGATATTTTTATCTTTTATAATTTGCTTTACTTTATTCGGTAATAAGGTATACAATTGTTCCGCGTTTTTAATCGTCGCAATTAATAAAGTTCCGTTTTCTTGAAGGTTATCGATGATATCAAAAAGGCGAAAATAAACATCTTTGGTCACGACTACTAATTCGGGATTTGTCACATAATAAGGGGTATTAATTTTGGTATCGGCAATTCGTAAGTTGGAAGCCGTTACACCCCCACTTTTTTTCGAATCATATTCAAAATATCCTTGAACATATTTATTTTGAACATCATGTAAGATTTTTAAAATTTCTTTGCTGGCACTTACCATTCCATCCGAACCAAAACCAAAGATTTTTATTTCTTGGGCAATAGGTGGTAATTTTATTTCAGCAGGCGGTAAACTTAAATTTGTCACATCATCCCTTATTCCAATCGTAAAGTTTTCTTGAAGATTACCATCAAGCATTTGATAAACGCTATAAATATCACTTGGCGTAGTATTTTTGCTAGACAAACCAAAGCGGCCTCCCACAATATTAATCGCACGATTTTTTAAAGCCGCACAAACATCTAAATATAAAGGTTCGCCTTCGCTACCGGCTTCTTTAGTCCGGTCCAATACCGCAATATTTTTTACGGTCTTTGGTAAAACATCAAGCAAGTATTTAGCACTAAAAGGACGATACAAATGAACCTCAACTAAACCAGCATGGGGAGTGACATTTAGAACCTGTTTAATGGTATCAGTTACACTACCCATCGCGATAATAACATTTGTTGCTTCGGCATCCCCATAGTAATTAAAAGGCTTATAATCTCGATTAGTTAGCTTATTTATTTCTTGCATATAATCATTAACAATATCCGGCATGGCATTATAGATTTCATTACGGGCTTCCATTGTTTGAAAATAAATATCTTCATTTTGATTCATCCCGTATTGAATATTGGCCTCGACATTTAAACACCGATTTTTATATTTTTCAAGCATTTCATAATCAACTAATTTTAATAAATCTTCATCTTTTAATTCGGGAATTGTATTAAGTTCATGACTGGTCCGAAAACCATCAAAAAAATGAAGAAATGGTAATGAGCCCTTAATCGCGGATAAATGGGCAACGGCCGCTAAATTTTGGGCATCTTCCACACTTGATGAGGCCAGCATACAAAAGCCCGTGGCCCGACAAGCATAAATATCTTGATGGTCGCCAAAAATGGATAAAGCATGCGTTGCTAAGCTTCGACTTGCCACATGAATAACTCCCGGCAACATTTCGCCCGCGATTTTATACATGTTGGGAATCATTAAAAGTAACCCTTGACTAGCCGTAAAAGTAGTGGCTAAACTACCACTTAAAAGAGCGCCATGCAAAGCCCCCGCAGCCCCGGCTTCTGATTCCATTTCCATTACCCGCGGAACATCATTATATAAATTTAATAACCCACTGGTCGTTAATAAATCAATATTTGAAGCCATCGGACTAGATGGGGTAATCGGATAAATACTACATACTTCACTAAAAAGATAAGCAATCCGGCTACAAGCCCCATTACCATCAACGATTTTGCTCATTATCATCACCTAGTATAATTATAAAATAAATTTAAATTATTTACTAGTAAAAAGGAGCTATATTAAAGGAATTAAAAAACATTCCTTACGGAACATTTTTATAAATATTTTTTAAGTATTTCCACAGTTTTTTCTTGCATGGTGACATAATCACTCACAATGGATTCAATTTCCTCATCTATTTTCTTTTTATTTAAGATTTTTCTGCCTTCAATTATACCCATATTAACTCCTTGCAATAATAATTCGACCAGTTTCGAGTTACTATCATCATTCATGGTTTTCATCTCTATTCCTGACCAAGTCATTGCTTTATTCATAAGATTTGTACTGTGGGGTTTACCCTCGTTATACTTCGGATAAATCTCATCTATTTTTTTGGCAATATCTTGATAACTATGGAGTTGTTTGGTTAAAACTTGTTTTAAATCTTTGGCTTTCACTTTTTCTAAAATCATTGATACCGCATCAATGCCCATCGTCGCACCCTTATGGATTTCATCTAAAGCATTTATATTATCTTTTTTCATAAAAAATCACCATTATTATGATGGTGATTTTGGAATAAATAATACCTTATTTTTTTTGAATCTTTTCTTCAATACGCATTAATTGATTATATTTAGCAATGCGTTCTCCCCGACACATGGAACCGGTTTTAATAAACGGAATATTTAGGCCGACAGCAAAATCAGCGATAAATGTGTCTTCCGTTTCACCACTGCGGTGGGAAATAATCGTCCGGTAATTATTCTTTTTAGCCATGAGAATTGTGGCAATCATTTCAGATACCGTGCCAATTTGGTTGGCTTTTAAAAGGATCGCATTGCCGGCTCCCATTTCAATTCCTTGGGCTAAATATTTTTTATTAGTAACAAAATAATCATCGCCCACGAGCATAATATTATTGCCAAGTATTTTGGTTAAGTTTGCCAAAGCTGCGAAATCATTTTCGTAAAAAGGATCTTCAATACTAATTAAAGGATATTCTTGGGTTAACGAAACATAGTATTGGGTTAATTCTTCGGTCGTTATTTCTTTACCATCCAACGTATATTTTTGCGTAGTTGGATTATAAAACTCACTCGCCGCGGCATCAATGCCTAAAAAAACCTCTTGACCCGGCGTATAGCCTGCTTCTTTAATCGCGGTAATTATTAAATCAAAGGCCTCACGATTACTTTTTAAATTGGGCGCAAAGCCTCCTTCATCACCAACTCCCGCATTAAGGTTTTGCCTAGTAATAATTTGTTTCAAATGATGGAATACTTCAGAAGCCACCCGAATCCGTTCCTTAATTGTTTTAACTACCGGAATAATCATAAACTCTTGAATATCTAAATTATTAGCCGCATGTTTACCTCCATTAATAATATTAATCATGGGAATCGGTAAAGAAACTTTACCACTGGCAATATATTCATATAATTCTTTATGTTCGATTTGGGCTAAAGTTTTTAAACTGGCTAGAGAAACGGCTAATGTCGTATTAGCCCCCAAATGGGTTTTATTTTCAGTACCATCTAATTCCAATAAGATTTTATCAATTTCACTTTGGTTTAAATTCTTTCCAATTAAAGCCGGTTTAATTATTTCTTCCACATTTTTAACGGCTTGTTCAACACCTTTACCTAAATAACGCTTGGTATCATTATCGCGCAGTTCTAAGGCCTCTCTGCTGCCGGTTGATGCTCCACTAGGAACACTGGCTCTGCCCATGATACCACCTTCCGCTACTAAATCTACCTCAATGGTAGGATTACCGCGACTATCTAAAATTTCTCGTGCTTTAAGATCAATTATTTTCATCTAATCAACTCCTACTATTAATAGTATAACCAATTACCTATCTTTTCGCAAACAAAAAGGTAGCATTTGCTACCAAAAAATATCCATTATTTCTTTTGTCCGTTTTTTAAACATAATCGTGTTGCTGAAATCCATAACGGCATTAATCATTAAGAACGCTCCGGCAATCTTCGTTAAAGTTAGAGCCCGGGCAAATGGATCAACTAATAATAAAATACCAAAGACAATTAATAAAATACCCGTTACTAAAGTTACTAACCAAGAATCTTCACTACCTCTTTTAAACCAAAAAGCATAGTCAATTTTCATGGCCCCTTTAACAATTAAATAAAGGCCTAAGCAAATCGTCACAAAACTCATAACTTTATAAGGATAAATAATTAATATTAAACCTAAAAGAAAATAAAATACCGCAAAAACAATACTTAAAGCAAAAAGCTTGGCGCCATCTCTTTTTAAATAATTATATAAAGAGCTAGCCCCACTGCCAATACAACTAATACCAATTAAAGCCCCTACAATCCGATTAGATACATCGGGTAAAAAAACTAAAACTAAACCGATTATAAAAGTTACGATTGCTGCTCCTAAAGAATAATTAACAAATCTTTGATAAACATTTTTAATACTTTTTTTAAATGGTGTCCTGGCCATCATATCACTCCTTCGAAGAGATTATACCAAACCTTGTCAAAATTATCAAGATTATGGTATAATATTTCCCTTAAAGGCGGTGAAAAAAGAATGAATATTAGACCCTTAACAATTGATGAATTTAATGCTTTTGTCAAAAACCATCCGCTTAGGAGTTACTACCAAAGTTTAAATTATGCTAAACTCCAAGCCGAACAAGGTTACGAATATGAATTTATTGGTTATTGTGAAAATTCTTCGATTTTAGCCGCATCTCTTATTCTTTATAAAAAAATTAAAAATACTTATTATGGCTATGCCCCACGAGGCTTTTTAATTGATTATACTAATTTATTCTTTTTGAAAAATTTCACCTTACAATTAACTGCTTATTATAAAAAACGAAATTTTGCTTTTATTAAAATTAATCCTGAAATTGCTATTGCATCCCTTAATCCACAAACAAAAAATTTTGAATATAATTCAAATTATGGCATTATTGAAAATCTCCTTAAATGCGGTTATAAAAAATTAAAATCGAATCTTAATTTTGAAACTTTATTACCACGATTTACGGCTATCCTACCTTTTGCTAATTTTAGTTTAGCAAATGTTACGAAAAATACACGGAATAAAATTAAAAAAGGGATCCGGAAAGGATTAAAGTTAGAACCCGCGGATAAGTTTGGGATTGAACTTTTCTATAATTTAGTGGCTGATAAAGTAGATAAAGATCGGTTTTACTATAACGATAAGTTTAATATTTTTAATCAAGAAGATGCCATTGATTTATTCTTAGTTTCGATTGATTACAAAGAGTTTTTACTTAATAGCCAGGCCTTGTATGAACAAGAATTACTTAAAAATAATGAATTAGCCGAAAAAATATCGGCTAAAAACGAAAGTAATCGGATTAATAAAAAAATGAATTCGGATAAACAATTATTAATTTTAAAAAATGAAATTGCGGAAGCCAGTAAAAAAATTAATGATAATTCCTTAAAAGAATATATTGCAGCAGCAACCGTTATAAAATATGATAATCGAATTAAAATTGATGTGACAGGTTTCAATCCGCAATATAAAAAGTTTGCTCCCAATTATTTTTTACATTATGCTATTTTAGAATATTATAAAAATGATTATAAATATGCGGAATTAAATGGAGTATCCGGTAATCTTGCCAAAGATAGTGAGTATTATGGCCTAACCCGATTTAAAATGGGCTTTAAACCAACTATTTACGAATATATTGGCGAATTTGATCTGCCAATTGATAATTTAAAATACCAACTACTTTTAAAAAGTGGGGCCTTGGCCAAAGAGTTTGATAAAGAGTAAAGAAAAAAGGAAATCGTTTGGTTTCCTTTTTTAACTGGTTGCTAAGTTTGTTTTAAGTTTAACATTAGTGGTCTTGGCTTCACCATTACGGTAGAATGTAATTTTAATCGTATCGCCGATTTCATAGTTATACAAAGCATATCTTAAATAAGCAATATTATTGGTATCGGTATCATCAATTTTGGTAATGATATCACCGGCTTTAAGACCAGCTTTATCCGCAGGACTATCTTCTTCTACTTTCGTAATAGCTACCCCTGAGGTTAAATTACCTTTCCGAATATTATCGTTAAATTGTGGATAGTAATAAGCAGAAGCCAAGTTCAACATATTAATACCTAAATAAGGAGTTTCATTTATTTTACCAGAGATTATATCTTCAGCGGTTTTTAAGGCCTTTTCAATTGGAATAGCAAAGCCCATGCCTTCAACACCACTACTAACAAGTTTTAGGGAGGTAATACCTACAACTTCACCATTTGCATTACAAAGTGGTCCCCCACTATTGCCGGCATTAATCGCTGTATCGGTTTGAATTGCTTCCATAACATAATCAGCAGAATTACTATTACTTAAAGCCACTTCCACCATCCGGTCTTTACCAGAAATAATACCTCTAGTGACCGTCCAAGAATAAGCATTATCTAAAGGAGCACCAACGGCAAAGGATGTATCACCTACTCTTAAATCAGTACTTTTTCCAATGCTCGCAATCGCATAATCATCTTTACTTTCAAAAGATAAAACGGCAATATCGGCATATTGATTAGAACCTACTATTTTAGTTTCAACAATCTTTTTATCAGTAAAAGTAACATTAACTTTATTACCATCCGCAATAACATGGTAGTTAGTTAATAAATAATAGGTATCGTTACTTTTAGTATAAATAAATCCGGTACCTGAGGCCACAGCCGTATTATCTTCATAAGTGGTTACAATAACAACCGCATCATAAATTTTTTCAACAGCATCGGCAATTCCTTCATCAGTTACCGTAACATCTTTTTCTAATTTGGTCACATTTTCGGTCACCGTTGCAGGAAAATAATAAACTACCCCATACATGGCCAAACAACCAAGAAAGAAAACAATTAAATATAAACAAGCTTTTTTAAAATTATTATTCATTTTAATCCATCCTTACTATATCTTTATAATTTTGAGGAAATCCCATTTCTTCTAATATTTTATCAATACTGATGGTTTTTAACCGTCCAGCTAAAATATCCAATTCGTATTCAATTTCACGCATTAACAAATTGAAATTATCACGATTTAATAACTGTTTTAACATAATAATTAAAGCAAATAAATCGTTTTTTCCTTTAACATAGCCATCTTCTCCTTGAGGAATATTTAATAAATTATGATATTTTGTATCTTCAATTGCCTTATGCGTTTTATTATTATAACAAATATCTTCATGAGCACATAAGTTCCGATAATTCGCAATCATTGGTAAGTATTCTACCATGCTATAAATATCACTATTAAATAATTCAGCTATTTCTCTTTGATCTTGGGCTTGCAAAACCGTATAAAGTTCACTGACAATCCCAAAGGATAAAACTTTTACCACAACCCAAAGGGGGATATAACCATAATAATCAATAAAGTGTGCCGTGGCTGTATGTTGCCGCCCATTAATACTAATTTGTCTTTTCATCTTTCGAATTAAGTCATTAACTTGTCTTTTCTTCGTCGGATTTTGGACAAAATTTCGGGGATTCAAATAATTATTTTCTTTAAACCCATGATTTTTACTCATAACATACGCCAAAATACTTTTTAAGTTATTTTCCACAATCAAAATATTTTTAAAAATAATATTTCGGAGTTGCCGATCAAAACTAAAAACCGCATAAATTTCATTAAAATTAGTTCCTGGGATAAATGATTTTTCATATATATCAGATTTAATAAATAGATGCCGATAACCACTTAAAAAGAAATAGTTTTCCCGTAAAAGAATATTTTTGGCATTATCAATATCATCAATTACTAAACCTTTATCTTTTAATATTTCAATTTGCTCATCCAATGTCTTAAAGGTTTTTGATTTCACTAGCATCACCTTATTAGTTATTATAGCACAAATAACGAAATTATTAAATTAGTTATTAAGATTCTATGTCAATTTAAGTATAATAATTTACGACGGCCTGGGCTATTAAAGATGCCATTTTTTGTTGGTAGTTGCTACTAATAAGTAAGTTTCGTTCACTGGCATTTGACAAAAAACCGCATTCAATTAAAACTCCTGGTACCTCCAAATGTTGATACATATAAGTTGAGGAAGGAATCTTTTTAATTTCCCGCGTTCCTTTCAAGTTTTGATTTAAATATTTCTGAATACTTTCCGCCAAGTTTTTATTATCTTTATTATAAAAAACTTGGACTCCCGAATATGCATGATTGGTTAAATAATTTAAATGAATTGATAAATACATATTGGCTTTACTTTCATTAATAAGTTTAATCCGATTATCAAAATCACTTTTTTTACGATGATTAGCGTGTGGCGTACTTAAATCATAATCGCCATCTCGTGTTAAAATAACTGTAGCCCCATATCTACTCAAATATTTTTCTAAAGCCAAACTGATCTTTAAATTAATATCTTTTTCATAAATATCGCCATACATAGTGCCCGGATCTTTAAATCCGTGTGCAGGAATAGGAAAAGTCCAAAAATATCATTATTTATTAAAATTCAATATTCCATTCTATTTCTATATCTCTTG
>CANRAJ010000022.1 GCA_947628545.1 uncultured Bacilli bacterium
TTTTAAAATTAACTAAAGTGACTGTTACTTCCCAGGTATCTACTTTTACACCTTCGTCTTCTCCGCCCACGGTTATCTTATATCCTTCATAAATACCAAAGGCATTTTCTTTATTGGTAATATCAAAACCACTTACTCCTTCTTGGCCATCTACATTTTCATAATATTTCAAACCGGGAATATCTTTTATTTCAGACCCATCGGGGGCCGTTACTTTAAGTAATAATTCAGGAGTTTTTGCTTCTTTATTAGTATATATTAAACCATTTTCATCAATTACTAAATAAACATTATATTCTTCTTCGGCTTTTTTGGTGGCATTATTGGCTCTTAAAGTGGCTTTAGGATTAGTTGTTTGTGATACACTAGACATGCCTGCCGCAAAGTTAGAAAGATTGGCTTTAATATTAATCTCTGCCCCGGATTCAAAAGTTAATACATCAACGGTACCTGATTCCGCATTAATATTAGTATCTTGTTTACCGGTATTTTGACTAGCAAAGAAGGCATAAGTTGCTCTGACTACAACCAATAATAATGTTACAACCGCAATTAAAGTTAAAATTACCGTTTGCCTCTGGTTCAATTTTTCAAAATTTGTTTTTTCTTTTTCATTCATTAAAGTTTCTCCTATTTTATATTTTTATTATACACCTTTATTGACTTAATATCTAGGCTTAATATTATGTTGTTTACCATTTTAGTAAAAAAATAAATAAAAATAAAAATAATCAATTATCACTAACTGATTATTATCTGGTAAATGGTTTAGCTCTTTTTAAAGTTTTGGTTGATTCTTCATAATTTTTTAAATATTGCCGTAAGAAATAGATTTTGTCAATATTTTGGTTAAAGATTAAATCACATAATTCTAAAGCCGGAGTTAAGACAATTTGTTGATAACTTTCTAAATTATTATTTTGACGTTTATTTTGTAATCTTCGAATATTTACTAAATCAGCCTGAAAAAGACTATCAGAACTTAATAAATGGGCAAATAAATTAACATTATTTTGCCAAATTATGGGATTAAGGGTTCCATTCGGACACCGAAATTCAATCGTATTCATTTTGGTATGGGAATGATAATCTTTAACATTATTGAAATTGATGGCTTCATTTCGTCCTACTCGATTATAAGGTTGATGGTGAAGAATATTAATTATTTCTTTTGATAGTTCTTCAATTGGAACATTATCATGCACCATTGCTGCCAAAGTTTCATAATGGGCATTTAGTAAATCGGCAATGGGACACGCAAAATGAATTAAACGAGGTCGAGCCGTTAAATATTCGTTATAACAAAAACGATAAATAACTTTTTCATAACTTATCCATAGTTGTAAGAATTGCCATAATTTATTAACATCATCTTCAATAATATTAGTGCCAATATGAACATGACCCGCGGCTTGATCTTTAATTTTGGCATATTTTTGTAAAGAATGACAGATACTTTGAACTTGATACCAACTAGAAGGATTATCTTGTAAAATTGGCGAAATTATTTCTCCTCCTTTATTAACCGAAATATCAGTTGTTATTTGCCAAGGGTTAAAAGTTGTTGTCAATTCTTGATTCTTTTGGTTTATAACTTTTCGGACCCTTTTTAAATTAAACTTATCGCATTCTATTTCTAAACCAAAGGTTAAATTATCCGGTAAAGATAAAGAATCCCGATATTCTAATAAATAATGATTTACTAAATATAAAAAATCCATTAACGATTGATTACTTAATTCCATTAATAATAGATTATCATTAGGATTAATGTATTTAAATATATCCATCAGTTTTAAATCCCCCTTGTTTAGCGAGATACTATTATAGAAAAAAGTTTATTTTTGTCAAGAAAAAAAGATTAGTTGCCTAACCTTTAAATATTACTTTCGTCTTCTTCGTCGCCATCGATAACGACTAAATCAGCAAGATCGTCTTCTTCGGTATCATCCGTTTCGTCTTCTTGATCATAGAAGATATCTTCATTATCGTCCGTTGTTTCTTCGGTAGTATCCGCTTCCGTTTCTTCAACTTCGTATTCTTCTTCGTCGCTATCTTCGATAACAAAATCGGCTTTATGACGACTTTGTAAATCCCAGAAGCCATTTTTTAACATCACAAACTTTTTATTCGTCGACATTTGTTCAAAAAAGTCCACTAAATGGGATTCAAGATACGAATCTGGTAAGTTTAAAACATTACATACTTTCTTAAAGATATCGGCTAGTTTCATTTTCTTACCGGACTCTTGTAATATATAGCCCGCGATATCGTCATAGCTCATTAATTCTAATTCTTCTTTTGGTATTTCACTTAATTTCATTTTCTTCCTCCTTACATCTTTTCGGGGGGTATAACCCCAATTAAGTTTAATGCATTTTCCAAAGTTATTTTAACGGCTTGGATTAAATTTAAATTTTCATTTGTTTCTTCAATATTATCGGTTAAAATTCGCATTTTACCATAAAAGGCATGAAAGACACTAGCTAGTTCATAAGCATATTGGGTTATTAAATGCGGTAGCTCTTTTAAAGCCGCCGTTTTAACAACATCCGAGAATTCATACACTTTTTCTAAAACATTATATGCATATTCATTATTTAATGTCTTATATTCGGTTATTTTAGGAATATTTTTTTGTTTCTTTAAAATCGTACAAATCCGCGCATAAGCATAAGAAACATAATAAACAGGATTTTCATTGGATTTGGCCTTCGCTTCATCTAGATCAAAATCCATTTGGGTATCTAAACTATAACGGGAAAAGAAATATCGGGCTGCATTAACCCCAACCTCATCCATTAGTTCTTTTAATGTAACGGATTTCCCGGTTCTTTTACTCATTTTAACAACTTCGCCATTTTCGACTAATCGCACTAGTTGCAATAGTTTAACATCTAATTTAGATTCGTCTTCGCCAAAGGCCTTAATACTACTTTTTAGTCGGGCTACATAACCATGATGGTCAGTGCCAAAAATATCAATCATTTTAGCATAACCCCGTTTATATTTATCTAAATGATAAGCAATGTCAGGAACCAAATAAGTATGAGAACCATCTTCTTTTTTCAATACATGATCTTTATCGTCTAATAAAGCACTACATTTAAACCAAATAGCCCCATCGGCTTCATAGGTATAGCCCTTGGCTTTTAAATCGCCAATAACTTTATCGACACCATATTGTTCGGTAATGGCTTTTTCACTGGTAAATTTATCATATGTAATACGATATTCCGCTAAATCAGCCATGATTTTAGCCAGTAACTCTTGTGTCCCAATTTCCTTAAAATATGTTAAATCTTCCGTTAATAATTCGCGACCCTTGGCATCATATAACTTTTGAGCAATATCCTTTATTTCTTGACCAAAGTAACCATTCTCGGGCATTTGACTAGCTTCGCCACATAATTCTTGGTAGCGCGCTTGTATCGAAAGACCTAAATTCGTTATTTGATTGCCGGCATCATTGACATAATATTCTTTCGTAACATCAAACCCTGAGAAAGTTAAAATCCGGGCTAAAGAATCACCATACGCCCCACCCCGAGCATTACCTAAATGTAAAATACCCGTGGGATTGGCACTAACAAACTCAATATTATATTTTTGATGTTGGCCAATAGTCGAACTACCATAATTTTTGCCTTGTGCTAAGCATTCATTTAAATTAGTAAATAAATAATCCTTGGTGACAAAAAAATTGATAAATCCGGGTGCCTTAATTTCCACTTTTGTAAGACAAGTATCCGTTAAGTTTTCCCCAATCATTTTAGCAATTTCCAACGGATTTTTGCCTAAAACTTTAGCCAACTTTAAAGCAATATTACATGAATAATCCCCGTTTTCCGCATTCTTGGGCTTTTCAATTTCAATTGGCTCATGATAATCAATTGCAAGCGCCACGATTTGTTTTTGAATTAGTGCTTGGAGTTTTTCTTTCATTTAATCACTCTTTCAAATTCCACTTTAATTTTTTTATTTTCCGTATCTAATTGATATTCTAATTCAATTAAATTATCTTGACAGTTCCAATGTGTTTTAATAGGTATTTCAAATTTTTGGGCACTGTCTAAAATGATTATACATAAATTATGTACAAAATCAATCCTAAATAACACATTATCTGCATTTTTTTCATAAATTTTACTTTTTAAGTTAATTTTATGTTGGCCATATTCATCATTTATTAATAAAAAATTATTTTCTTCGTATTGATAATCTTGTTTTTTATCTTTTTTAATTAAAGAATCATTATTATATAAGGACCAGGTAAGTGCCATAATTAAACCTCACTTTGTCCTTCATTATAGCATAGCTTTAAAAAAAAGAAAAATAATCTTAATTGCTATTTTTAACTTGTATTTCTTACGCTAATCGGTTATATTATTAGTAAGTGTTACCAGTTAGGTAACGCCTATTTGGGATAGACGCTACACCTTTATCGAATGATATTGGTTAGCGTCTTTTTTTATACTAATCGCATAATAATAAGGATTAGCAAAATTATTATTACTAAAAGAATAGCTTCTTTGTTCATAACTTATCGCCTCCTTTAAACCTCCCCATTATCAGAAAAAGCAAAGTTGTCAATAAGTAGGCGCCACTAACCAGTAACAAGTTATCTATTATAAAGATTAAATTACTTATAGCAAGCATTTCGACAAAAGAAGACAAAAGTTTTAAAAAGATAAAAAATATTATAAAAATTGTCAAAAATAACCATACTAATTTTTAGGTGATCTTATGCGGTTTCTTAAGTTTAGTCTTAAATCTTTAATGTTTTTATTTATTGGATTTGTGATTTGTTATATAGGACTTTATACCTATGCTTATTTATCGCCAAAACTTGATTTAAAAACCAGTGGTTCTTTATATATTTACGATAATACCGAAGAATTAGTTTATCAGGGATCTAGTACTAATGAATGGGCGAATATTGAAGAAATTAGTCCTAGTTTAATTAATGCTATAATTGCAACTGAAGATAAAAACTTTTATGAACATAATGGGTTTGATTATCTAAGAATTGCTAAAGCCATGTATTTAAATATTAAAAATAAAGATATTGTTCAAGGGGCTTCCACTATTTCCCAACAATATATTAAAAACTTATATTTAGATTTTGATAAAACTTGGAGTCGAAAAATTGAAGAGGCCTTTTTAACTCTCGAATTAGAGGTCCATTACGATAAAGATGAAATCTTAGAGGGTTATATTAATACCATTAACTATGGTCAAGGCAATATGGGAATTGTAAATGCGGCGAGTTATTATTTTAATAAAAAGCCCAGTGAATTATCTTTAGAAGAAGCAATTATGCTCGCAGGGATTCCCAAAAATCCGGGACATTATAATCCCGTGACAGATTATGCGGCCTGTATTAAAAGAGCCAAAGTCGTAGCCAAAGCCATGCTTAATAATAATTACATCACGGAAGATACTTACGAAAATTTATTTAAAAGTGAAATTCCTATTTATGGCGAACGCAAAGAAAATAATTTACAAATGTTAATGTACTATCAAGATGCGGTGTTAAATGAATTAGAAAACATTGGGAATATTCCCAAATCTTTTATTGAATCGGGAGGACTTAAAATATATACGACATTAGATATGGATGCCCAAAGCAAAATGGAAGAAAGTATCTTAAAAAATCAAACTAATCCGGAGGCCCAAGTGGCTAGTGTTATCGTCGATCCCCATACGGGGGCTGTTTTGGCCCTAACCGGAGGCATGAATTATGCCGAAAGTGAATATAACCGGGCAATTCAGTCCAAAAGACAAGTGGGATCAACTATGAAGCCCTTTCTTTACTATGCGGCTTTAGAAAATAATTTAACTATGGCTTCTAGTTTTGCAAGTACCCCTACTACTTTTAATTTAGCAAATGGCAAAACCTATGAACCCACTAATGCGGGGGATTTATATGCTAATAAAGATATTACCATGGCCGCAGCCATTGCTTTTTCCGATAATATATATGCCGTTAAAACTAATTTGTTTTTGGGCGTTGATAAAATGATCGAGGTTGCTAAAAGAACGGGAATAAAAGCCAAATTAGACGAAATTGCTTCTTTACCACTGGGAACTAACGAAATAAATATTTTAGATTTTGCTAATGGTTATGCGACTTTTGCTTCGGGAGGATACCAAAGAGAAACTTATTTTATTGAACGCGTGGAAGATTTAGATGGTAATGTTTTATATGAAAAAGATCACGAAAATAAATTGGTTTTAAATCCCAATTATACTTATATTTTAAATGAAATGTTAGCCAACACTACCAACAGTAAATTTATTGATTATACCACACCGACGGCTTTAACAATTGCCTCAAAAGTAAATAATAAATATGCCATTAAAACAGGAACAAGTAATAACGATTACTGGATCATTGGTTATAATGCCGATTGTTTAATGCTAACTTGGATGGGCTATGATGAGGGCAAAACTATAACTCAAGATATTCGAACTAATGCCAGGAATGCGTGGGCGGAGACGATGGAAAGCGTTGCCAGTGGCCGCGAACAAACTTGGTATGAAACACCTCAAAATATTGTGGGCGTACCGCTTGATGCGGTAACCGGCAAAACAACTAGCAATAAAGGCAAAATGGCTATGTATTATTTTGTAAAGGGAACGGAACCCAATTATAGTCCCGAACAATATGTTAGTAGTACAAATTAATAATTGCGCATTTAGATAAATGATATTATAATTTTATTAAGGATGTGAGTATTTGTGAAAACTGTTAATATTGTTAGTTTTTCTAGTAATTTAGTATCAACCATTATTTCCCTAATTATTGGCGTTATTTTATTTACTAGACCAGATTTAGTAACAATTATGATTTCTTATGTTTTAGGTGGTATTTTAATTGCTTATGGCTTAGTTAAATTATTTTATTTCTTTTATCAAAAAGGAAAAATACCCGAAACTCCATATAATAGTTGTATTTCGGGCACTGCTCTTATTATTATTGGTTTAGTTTGTATTTTCCTATCTGGAGTTATTGAACATATCGTAAGATTTATCATTGGCGGCTTTATTCTTTTTTCGGGAATTAATCGGTTAATTAAAGCCGGGGACCTTAAAAACCAAAATGAACATAAGTTTATTTCCGTAATCATTGTTTCTATTATCTTAATTGTCGGGGGCTTATATGTAATCTTTGTTTCCAATTTAGTATTTTCCAGTTTAGGTTTAGTTTTAATTATCTATTCCGTATTAGAAATTATTAATTATATTCTTTTAGCGGGCAATAACAACGAAAAAGTATATTCACGCCCAGAAGATAAAAATTTAAAAACGATTGAATTAAAAGAAAAGAAAACGGCAAAAAAGAAAACAAACAAAAAGGATTAAGTTTTAAAGATTTAACTTAATCCTTTTTTATTTTAATATTTATGATATGTTCTATAGGTGTATCGCTTTCTTCAATTGTTACTTTAGTTGGATCTAAGTTCAAAGTATCAATCTTTGTACGAACATCTTTAGCATAATCAACATTTGGCGTTGCTGGATTACTGGGAACATCAAAATCCAACATTTCAATTTCTTCTTCAGCAGGAATCGGAGCCACTGGTTCTTCCATAGACATATTAACGGCTTCGTCTTCCAAAAAGTTGAAAAACTTATTAGGTATTTGATCTGGTTTACTAGAAAAAATACTACTAAAGGTTGATTTAGGAACGACGGGTTCTGGGCTTACCGGAACACTATCTAAATTATTGGTTGGCGCCACAGTTGGACTAGCAACTGGTGTTTCCGGAGCATCTTCGGTTGATATTGGTTCTTCACTAATTTCTAAATTCATTTTCTTTATCTCTTCTTCCAATTGTCTTACGGTTAATCTTTCCGTAATTATTCTATTTAACATTTTCTTTTGTTCCGCTAAATCTTTAATTTTAAGTAAACTACGGGCATGGCGTTCGGATATTTTGCCATTTAAGACGGCATCTTGAACACTTTCGTCTAAAGAAAGTAACCGCAATTTATTAGATATGGCACTTTGGGACAAGCCCATTTTTTTGGCTAAATCTTCTTGTGTCATATAGCCCTTATCAAGTAAGGCTTGATAAGATTTAGCTTCTTCAATTGCTGTTAAATCCTTGCGTTGGACATTTTCCACAATGGCTACCTCAGCACTAGCATTATCATCTAATTCGGTAATAATTGCCGGAACAGAAGTTAGGCCCGCCATCATCGCGGCTTTATAACGTCGTTCACCAGCAATAATTTCGTATTTATCAGCCACCCGGCGTAAAACTAAAGGTTGAATAATACCATGTTGCTTAATAGAATCTGATAATTCTTTTAATGAGGCCTCATCAAAAGACAACCGTGGTTGAAAACGATTGGGAATTATATCTTCAATTGGCACTTGTAATACTTTATTTTCGCTATCCACTTTATCAAACCCTTTACTATTTTTTATTGTACCTTAATTCTATTTTTTTTGCAACGGCTTTTTGATAATTTTATCGTAGGATCGCAATTCAGAAATTAAGGTTTCCCGCTTCTTTTGCATTTTAATTAAAGTCCGCATATTTTCGGTATGATTTAAATTAAATATTTCCTTTTGTATTATTTCGGCGCCCAAAGTAGTAATTGCGTACTCACTTTGCTTTAATTCTTCACTGGTCCGGCCTTTCATAGCCACTAAAAAACCGTCTTTTTTAACTAAAGGCAAAGATAATTCCACTAAAACATTTAAATTAGTTACCGCCCGGGCTACGACTAAATCATATTTATTTAAATTATTTTTGGCATAATTTTCGACCCGATCATTAATAATTTCAAGATCATTTAATTCTAATTTTTCGGTAATGTATTTTAAAAAGGTGGTCTTTTTATTATTCGAATCAATTAAGGTTAATTTTAAATGGGGAAAAAAGATTTTTAAAACAACCCCGGGAAAACCGGCCCCACTACCAATATCTAAAAGATTATTAACCTTGTTTAAATCTATAACTTTAGTTATTGTTAGGGAATCATAAAAATGTTTTAAATAAACCTCCCCTTCTTCCGTGATGGCCGTTAAATTAGTTTGCAAATTATAATCTATTAATTCATGAAAATATATATCAAGTAATTTTAATTTTTCATCATTTATTTCTATATTAAGGTCTTTTACCTTAGTAATAAATTCTTCTTTGTTCATAATCTTTTCATCCAATTATTTGCTTTTTTTCTTTCTTTTTTACGGACCCGCATAGCTTTTTTATCAAAACCGTATTTATAACTGGCTGTATTACTAATCATCCCAGTTTCAATCGCCTTTTGTGCCATTTCTTGAGCAGTTAAATTAGGCCGATTAGTCACCTTATAAATAGGCTCATTATGAACTTCGGGAATACTTGTAACAATATGACCAGTTGTGATTGCATTTTCTACAAATTCTTTGGCCGTCAAAATATGATTTTCTTTTTTGAACTTAAATTTTACTTGGAATTTTTCTAATATTTTCATGTCTTCTCCTTAAATATTATTTATTATATTCTTTTTTTAAATAAACTGATAAAACGGAAATATCAACGGGATTTACCCCACTGATGCGCGTGGCTTGAGCAATCGTTTTCGGCCGGATTTTGGCTAATTTTTGCCGGGCTTCACTCGCGAGATTTTGAACCTTGCCATAATCAATATCTTCCGGAATTTCCTTGGCTTCTAAACGCAATAATTTATCCACCTCTTTAAAGGCCTTTTGGATATAGCCCTCATATTTAATTTCAATTTCCACTTGTTCTTTAATTTCTTCCGGTAAATCTAAAGTTAGAAATTGTTCAAGCGCCGCAAGAGTAATATTTGGTCTTTTTAATAATTCATAAAAAGTTAAACTAGATTTAGGGATTTCCCAATTATTTTGGTTAAATATTTCTTTAACCGCACTGGTCATTTTTAAATGATTTGTTTTTAAATAAGTTATGGTTTCTTCAATTTGACTCTTTTTGGTTAAATAATTTTGATATTGTTCTTCGGTAATAGAGCCAACTTGATGAGCATATTCTCGGAGTCTTAAATCGGCATTATCGCTTCTTAGTAAAAGGCGAAATTCGGCCCGCGAGGTTAACATCCGATAAGGTTCTGCAGTACCTTTCGTAACTAAATCGTCTATTAAAACGCCAATGTAAGCATCGCTTCTTTTTAAAACTAAGGGTTTTTGCCCATTGATTTTTAAAACGGCATTAATCCCGGCCATAATGCCTTGCCCAGCCGCTTCTTCATATCCACTAGTACCATTTATTTGCCCCGCGGTGAATAGATTGGTTAAAACCTTATTTTCTAAAGAAGGCATTACTTGCAATGGATCAATGGCATCATATTCAATGGCATAAGCATATTTCGTAATTTCGGCATGTTCTAAGCCCTTTAAACTATGAACCATTAATTCTTGAACATCGCGCGGCATACTAGTCGAAAATCCTTGCAAATACCAATCGTCATAATAAATACTTTCCGGTTCTAAAAAAAGTTGATGTCGTTCTTTATCGGCAAAGCGGACAATTTTATCTTCAATTGAAGGACAATACCGTGGTCCAATGCCCGTAGCATAACCACCATACATCGCCGATTTTTTTAAATTATCGCGAATAATTTGATGGGTTTTTGCATTAGTATAAACTAAATAACAAGATTGTTGATCTTCAATTTTATAAGCATAATCCGTATCAAAACTAAATTTCCAAAGTTTATTATCCCCTTTTTCTTCATGCAAAACACTAAAATCAATGGAATCTTTTTTGATTCGTTGAGGGGTTCCGGTTTTTAACCGCATAATTTTTAGACCATATTCTTTTAATTTATCGGATAAATGATTACTCCGGGCTTCACCATGCGGTCCACCTGGAGTATTTTCACTCCCAATTAAAATATTACCTTTTAAATAAGTCCCCGTTGTTAAAATAACGGTTTGACTTAAAATCTTTTCTCCTTCCGCGGTAACAACACCTTTAACCGTTTGATTTTCCACAACTAAATCTTCAATCATGGCTTCTTTAATTGTTAAATTAGGTGTATTTTGTAAGGCCTTCCGCATATTTTCAGGATATGTGATTTTATCGGCTTGGGCCCGAAGTGATCTAACCGCGGGACCTTTCGAATTATTAAGCATTTTAATTTGTAAATGAGAAATATCAGCAATTTTGCCCATTAAACCACCCAGAGCATCAACCTCCCGGACAATTATTCCCTTAGCCGTTCCCCCGATTGATGGATTACATGGCATATCGGCAATATTTTTAATATTTCCGGTGACTAAAAGCGTCTTTTTGCCCATTTGGGCTGCGATATGGGCGGCTTCACAACCCGCATGACCGCCACCTACTACTATACAATCATACATATTCTTCATCTACTTTCCTAAACAAAAATTACGGAAGATGTTATCTACTAATTCTTCATTATAAGCATCACCAATTAATTGTCCTAATAAATCCCAAGTTGTCTTTAAATCAATTTCAATGATATCAACTTCCATCCCCTGATTAAAAGATTCTTGTGCATTTAATAAGGCCTTTTCGGCTTCTTCAATTAAATGAATTTGCCGAACATTCGATAAATAACTCATTTCTTTATTTATAATCTTTGGTAAATTATATTTGGTAATAATGGCTTTTTTTAAGGCCTCTAAACCATCATTATCTTTGGTATTACCTTCTACATAATCATAATCCTTTAATAAGGTTAAATCGGCTTGCAAAGGTAAATCATTTTTATTAACAAAGACAATAATTTCTTTATTTTTTAAACTGGCTAAATGGTCTAATTCCTGAGTAGTTATTTGTTCACTACCATTTAGAACATAAATAATTAAATCGGCTTGATCGGCCATTTGTTGACTTTTTAAAACGCCAATTTTTTCCACCGTGTCTTCGGTTTGGCGCAAGCCCGCGGTATCGATAAAGTTTAACAAAAGCCCATTTAAATTAATACTACCTTCCACAATATCTCGTGTCGTTCCCGGAATATCGGTAACAATCGCTTTATCTTCATCTAATAAAAAGTTTAAAATGCTACTTTTACCCACATTGGGACGACCAATTATAGCAACATTTAAACCATTGTTGATAATTTTGCCATTTTGAGAATTCTCCACTAGTTGATGTAATTTTTCAATAAATTCACTTAAATATTCTTGCATTAAATTCCGGGTTACTTGAATCTCATCTTCATATTCTGGATAATCAATATTTACCTCAATATTGGCTAAAACCTTCCCCATTTTTTCGCGAATGTCCCGAATTTGACTTGTTAGTTTACCCCCAATATTATTTAGCGCCATAATTCGGGCAGCATCGTTTTTAGCTTTAATTAAATCATTTACTGATTCAGCTTCCAGTAAACTAATTCGGCCATTTAAGAAAGCTCTTTTCGTAAATTCGCCCGGTTCGGCAAGGCGAATACCATGTGAAAGTAAAGCACTTAAAATCCGTGCCGTAGTATTTACGCCGCCATGGCAGTTAATTTCTACCACATCTTCTTTGGTATATGTCCGTGGAGCCCGCATAAGCATAACTAAAACCTCATCTAAAATTTCGTCTTGATCGACTAAATGACCATACCAAATCGTATGAGATGCGGCCTTAGTTAAATCGCTTTCTTTAAACATTTGATTAACTATTTCGATTGCTTCGGTCCCACTTACCCGAATAATAGCAATCGCGCCCATGTTGGGATTGGTAGCAATAGCACAAATGGTATCATTCATTATTCTGGCTCCTTTCACCGTGTGTATTATAGCACAAGATATTTAAAAATAGTAGAATATCTTAAATTTACGCATGTCTAACCTTTTTATATATAATTATCAATTATATTAAAATACAATTTATAACTAAATTTTTAAAAGACGAATTGTTATAGAATAATTTTAGAAAGTGTGTTGGTAAAATATGGAAAATTTAAGAAAAATCCGCGAAAGACAAAATAAAAGCCAAGTAAATGTGGCTGTCAATATTGGAGTTGCCCAAGAAATGATTAGTTCTTATGAATCTGGTAAGGCCTATCCAAAGGCAGATACTTTGATTAAAATGGCAAAATATTTGGAAACCAGTACGGATTATTTACTTGATTTAACTGATGATCCAACACCCATTCGGCTTTATAATAAAAGTAATTTAAGTGAAGCTGAAATTAACTTATTAATAAAATATTCAAAATTAGCTATCGAAGATCAAATCAAATTAGCCGGTTATCTAGATGCTTTAAGTTATATTTCCAATTAAAAACCAGATTATTCTGGTTTTATTACGATATGCCGATGCGGTTCAACGCCTTCACTTTCGGTTTTAACCCCTTTAAAATTAGTTAAAGCATTGTGAATAATTCGGCGTTCATAAGCATTCATGTTTTCTAAATGAATTTCGGTTTTGGTATGAGCAACTTCTTTTGCCATTTTTTTAGCCATAAATTCTAAAGATTTTTCTCTTTTTTTGCGATAATTTTCGACATCTAACATTATTTTAAAATTGATACCATATTTAGCATTAAGCATTTGTTTAACTAATAATTCTAAGGCCTTAAGCGTTTGACCATTTTTTCCAATCAAAATAGCATTACGATTAGAAAATATTTTTAATATGGTTATTTCGTCTCTTTTTTGCATTTCAAAGTTTACTTCTAAACCTAAACCTTCAATTAATTCTTTTAGATATTCTTTAGCCGCGGTATATAAATCTTCTTTTTTTATTACTTTGACAGTAACTGTACTACCTTTAAATAATTTGCCTTTATTTTCAACGACATTATAAACAACATCGTTTTCGGTTAATTTATTTTCCGTTAAGATTTCCGCAAGGACTTCTTCGGCTACTTTGCCTTCCTTTACGATTGGTTCCATACTTCTTCCTTCTTTCTTAGGTACTATTATAAACCATCACCTTTTAAAATTCAATTTTATTTACCAGATCTAAAACAAAAAGGAATAATCTTTTGAATTATTCCTTAACTTTGCCTTTAAGTATTTTTTTATTTTTATGACCTTTTTTATCTTTATTAAGAATACCCATAATAATATTTTGTAAGGCAATAAAGACATAGGTCGTAATCCAGTAAAATGCTAGTGCCGTTGGGAAATTTAGAGAACCATAGATAATGATAAATAACATTACATATAACATTATCTTCATTTGTTTTTCCATTTCCGGAGAAGATCCCGCGGAACTATTCATTGTTTGTCTAAATGAGAAATAAGTTGATACAGCAATTAAAACTAATAAAATTAAATATAAATAATTACCTGATTTTAAACCAACTAATGGAGTTGTTCCTAATTGGAAACCTAATAGAGATTGTTCATAAATAACGGGAATCCGGTAGATGGCTTGAAGAAACGCAAAGAAAACTGGTAATTGAATAAAAGATAATAAACAACCCATCATTGGATTAACTTTATATTTTTTATAAAGTAACATCATTTCTTGACTTTTTGCCATTAAGGCCTCATTATCCGTGCGATTTCGATATTTTCTTTCAATTTTTTCTAATTCTGGTTGCGCCTTTTTAATATTTTGGGATTGTTTTAAACTTTTAATGGAAAATGGTAATAAAAGTAAACGGATGGCTAAACCAATTAAAATTACTGAAATACCCATATTATTAACGGCATAGCCCAATTTAACAAGTAAATAAGCTAAAGTTTTAACAAAAAGTAAATCCCATAAGCCCTTACTTTCATTCGAATTGATTTTATAGTTTTCACAAGATGGTAAATCTTTTAATTTATGATCTAATTGATCACCATACTTTTCATAGATTTTATATAATTCGCCATCCTTTTCGGGTAAACACAATATATTTTTTTGCAACATTTGCCCCGTGGCTTCATATTTAACTATTTGTTTATTCTTATCTTGAATGTAATTGGAGGCACCACAACCGGCGAGCATTAAAACTAAACAGATAATAACAATTATTTTATTTTTCATTTTGAACCTTTCTGACTAAATCACTAAATTCTTTAAGTTTTTCACTGTAGCGTAAATTATGATAGTCCTTCTTTATCATTATAATATAATCATAATTATTTTTAAATAACTTTTTATTGACATCAATTAAGCATCTTACTTGTCTTTTTATTTTATTGCGGGTAACAGCATTACCATTTTTTTTACCCACAGCAATCCCAAAACAGGGCTTAAAATCCGCTTTGGCTTTCATATAAATAATAAAGTATTTATTACAAAAAAATTTTCCTGTGTGGATAATTTCATTAAAAAGGCGATTTGGTTTTACAACTTCATACTTTTTCATAAAAACCACACATTCCTTTCACTTCGTTCAAGGCACACATAGTCATGAAACTTGAACAAAATTTATTT
>CANRAJ010000023.1 GCA_947628545.1 uncultured Bacilli bacterium
AAAAAAGCCCTTATTGAGGTGGGGTTAAAAGATCATATTAATAAAAGACCAAATCAACTATCCGGGGGGCAAATGCAAAGAGTGGCTATTGCCCGGGCTTTAGTTAATAATCCAGAAATTATTTTGGCCGATGAACCAACTGGAGCTTTAGATAGTGAAACTAGTATTCAAATAATGAAAGTCTTAAAAAAGATTTCGCAAGATAAATTAGTTATTATGGTAACCCATAATCCCGAACTAGCGAAAGCATATTCGACCCGGATTATTAATTTAAAGGATGGTAAAATTACCGCTGATAGTAATCCTTATGATGGTCATATTAATACGAGAGAAGATGAAAATGCCAAAAATCAAAAAAGTCATAAAACGAAAATGAAATTTTTTACGGCTTTGGCTTTATCTTTTAATAATTTAATGACTAAGAAAGCCCGAACTGTTTTAGTTGCCTTAGCGGGTTCCATTGGCATCATTGGGATTGCCTTAATTATGTCCGTTTCAACCGGCTTCCAAAATTATGTTGATTCTATTCAAGAGGAAACAATGACATCTTATCCTTTTACAATTATGCAAGAAGCGGGCGATGTAACGGGATTACTTTTATCTTTTCAATCTGATAATAAGGCCTCTAAAGACGATGAAGTAGTTGAACAACAAAATATAACTTCAATGTTATCAAGTGTAAGTACTAATGACTTACAAAGTTTTAAAAAATATTTAACGAAAAATTATCGGCAAGTAGCCGATAGTATATCTAATGTCAAATACTCTTATAATGTTACCCCAAATATTTATACCAAGGATGCGACTGATACTTTAGTAAAATTAAATCCGAGTGATATCATGACTTCTTTTATGGGGGGATCGAATAGTTTACTGGCTTCTTCTTCGTTAACCTCATTTTCTTCTGTTTATTCGGAAATGGTGGATAATACGGAAGATATTGAAGAACAATATGATGTTTTAGCGGGCCATTATCCTAAAAAGTATGATGAAGCCATTATTGTTTTGTCGGCTCCGGGGGAAATTTCGGATTTATTAGTTTATTCTTTAGGGCTTCGCGATTATAGTGAACTTAAAGAAATGATTACTAATCTTTTAAGTGGTAAAACTAATGAGATCAATAATAAACCGATGACCTTTAGTTATGAGGATTTAATGAATATTGATTTGCGTGTTATTATGCCCGCGGATACATATAAATATAACGCTAAATATAATGTTTATGAAGATATGAGTAGTGATGCTACGGCAATGCAAAACTTATATGATAAGGCCTTAAAGTTAAAAATTGTCGGGGTGGTGGCACCAAAATCAGGTAGTATGAACACCATGGCTTTAGCCCCTGGGGTAAATTATACCTCGGCTTTAACCGAACATTTAATTAAATCGGCTGAAAAAGAGGCTATTGTCGAAAAACAACTTAAAGATCCTGATACGGATGTTTTTTCGGGGAATAAATTTGCTAGTAAAAATAATAAGTTTGATTTTTCTTTTAGTGATTTAATGACAATTGATGAAGAAAAATTAAAAAGTGCCTTTAATATTGATATCGATCAAGTGGCCATGGCAAAAGAAACCGCGGGTTATATGGAACAAATCGCACAAGCCATTACAACAAATACTCAACCGGCAACGGAATTATTTATGACCAATCTTAATAACTTTAGTGATGATTTATTTAAGCAATTAGCCACGGGCTTTAAAGTAGGCGATATTGATACAATAGTGGCTAATTATTTAAAAAGTGAAAGTGTAACGGAAGCCCTTACGGCTATGACGAATAGTTATGTTATTCCGGTGGCTACTTACCAAACGGCTTATCAAGGTTTACTGGCCTCATTACTCCAAGCATATGCACAGGCCTATACCGATTTTTTGAAAGCAACTAATCCTAATTTAGAAATTAATGAAGATACACCAATTATGGTTGTTGATGCTTTAAAAACCTCGGTGTTAGAGGCTTATTTAAAAAGTGCGGCGATTGTCGGTACAACGAACCAAATGGGGCAAGCCATGACGGAGGCCTTAATGCAAAAGACTATTTTAACCAAAGTGGGTGAGTTAACAAGTAATTATACTCAAGGGCTTGCCAATTCCTTTAAAGTCGATCAAAGTAAAATCGCCGAGGCCTTTCAATTAAAATATTCGCAAGAAGAATTAACTCGAATTATTACAGCAATGATGAGTACTACGGAAGCCACTGCTGATTCTAATTTAGCATCATTGGGCTATCAAGATATTGATAAACCAACCCGAATTTCTTTTTACTTTAAAGATTTTGATGGTAAAGAAAACTTTTTAGCCTTTCTCGATCATTATAATGATCAAGTCGCGGAAGAAAAACAAATTAAATATACGGATACAACCGGTATTTTAATGAATTCGGTTAAAGTAATTGTTAATGCGGTCAGTTATGTTTTAATTGCTTTTGTTTCGATATCCTTAGTGGTTTCGAGCATCATGATTGGGGTAATAACCTATATTTCTGTTTACGAAAGAACTAAAGAAATTGGTATTTTAAGAGCCATTGGGGCTTCTAAACATAATGTATCTTCGATATTTAATGCCGAAACATTTATTATTGGTTTATTATCCGGTCTTTTAGGTATTGGCATAAGTTATCTTTTAATTCCGGTGATTAATGCCGTATTACATCATTATACGGGTGATATTCCGTTATCGGCCGCCCTTAGCATTAATAAGGCCATGATTTTAGTTATTTTAAGTATCATTTTAACTTTAATTGGAGGACTTATTCCGGCTCGGGCAGCCAGCAAAAAAGATCCAGTTGAAGCATTAAGAAGTGAATAAAAAAGTTATCTTCTAAATAAGGAAAGGACAAAAAAGATGGAAAACCCAAAAGTAAAGAAAATAATGGAGCAAATGCAAGGAATACAATATGGTTTTAAAGTTAAAGGCGAAAATATTATAGATGTTGATCCGGAAAAATGGGATAGGGAATTTAATGATTTTTATTATCTCCAAAATCCCGCGGAATTACAAAAAAGCCAATGTGGAGTATGTTGGGATCAAGTCGAATTAGAACGCCAATTATTTCAAGAAAATAATCTCGCGTGTCAAACGTATTTTATCTTTATGCAGGATCAAGATATGTTGCCATCCCATACTTTTTTAACTTTCCAAGCCGATGGCCAAAGTTATTGGTTTGAACACTCTTGGCAAAAATATGCGGGAATTTGGGCATATCCCAATGAAGAAGCATTACTCCGGGATGTATCCCAAAAGTTTCGCTTAGATCACGACGAGGTCAGCAAAGATGCCAAACTTTATTTATATAAATATGATGTGCCACCTAAACACATAACCTGTAATGAGTTTTATGGCTATATTGAAACGCAAGAATTAATTGAAATCTAAAAATATTAATCATAATTTAGAGGTGAAAAGAATGAATGAAAAATTAGAAATATTAAAAAATCGCCATGGTTTTATTGCGGCTTTAGATCAAAGTGGGGGCAGTAGTCGGAAAACTTTGGCTAATTATGGTCTAAATAATTCTGATGCTTTAACGGATGAAGAAATGTTTGAAAAAATTCATGAAATGCGGAGTCGAATTATAACTTCTCCAGCTTTTACATCTGATAAAATATTAGGCGTTATTTTATTTGAACATACTATGAATCATGAAATTGCCGGTATGTTGACGGCCGATTATCTTTGGCATAAGAAAAAAATTGTTTCCTTTTTAAAAATTGATGTGGGTTTACAAGAAACCCAAAATGGTGTGCAATTATTAAAGGATATTCCCGATTTAGAAAAGCGGTTAGATGATGCTTTGGCTAAAGGAATTATTGGGACGAAAATGCGGTCCGTAATTCATGAGCCAAATCGGGAAGGAATTCACGCTGTGGTAATGCAACAATTTGCTTTAGCCCAAAGAATTGCAGCCAAGGGCTTAGTTCCAATCATTGAACCGGAAGTAGATATCTATGCTATTGAAAAATTTGGCTGTGAACAAATATTGTTAGATGAAATTAAGCATGCCTTAGCCGATGTAGCCAATCAATTTGATTTAATTTTTAAATTTACTTTACCGGAAAAAACTAATTTTTACGATGAATTATTAGTAAATCCGCATGTTTTACAAATAGTTGCTTTATCCGGCGGTTATAGTCAAGAAAAAGCCAATCAATTGTTAAAAGAAAATGGGCGGATGATTGCTTCTTTTTCCCGGGCTTTGCTTGAGGGCCTAAAGGTTAGTCAAACGGCGGCAGAATTTGATCAAACGCTCGCTAATAATATTAATTCCATCTATGCTGCATCGTGGTTAAAAGATGAATAAAGATATTATTGCTATTTTAGAAAAGTTAGAAAATCAGGGCTTTGCAGCCTATGTCGTGGGCGGTTATGTTCGAGACTATCTTTTAAAGCGGCCGATGAATGATGTGGATATTTGTACTAGTGCACCGGGATCAGCTTTAACTAAAATATTTGGTCTTGTGCCCAATAATTTTGGCGGGATTCATTTTAAAGTGGGTGAACTAGAGATTACCATTACGACTTACCGCTGGGATCAAAACTATGTCAATGGTTTTCCCCAACAAATTAATTTTAATGTCGATTTAAAAACCGATTTAGCGCGCCGCGATTTTACTATCAATGCTTTAGCCATGGATAAAAAAGGACAAATTATAAGTTATGGTAAGGGCCTAGATGATATTAAAAATAAAGTAATTCGGATGATTGGGGATCCCCAACAAAGAATAGAGGAAGATCCTCTAAGAATCCTACGGGCTGTTAGGTTAGCTTTAAGTTTAGATTTTACGATTGAAGAAACACTTGCCCAAGCGCTTAAAGAAAATATGGCTTTAATTGCCAATTTATCGGCTCCGCGCCGGGATAAAGAAATTGCTAAAATTAAAGCCTGTCTTAAGGGAGATAAAGAAATTGCTCTATGTCAAATGTGGGGTTTAGAAATTACGAAATATTAATTTACAATTAAAAAAAATAAGCATATAATAAAAACATTACGAGGTGTTAGCATGAACAAAAGCAAAAGATTAATTATTGAAAATACTTTTATTAAAGAGGCATTTAAATTGGGCTTATCTTTGGATGAATTTCTTTTGCTTACGTTTTTTGATAATGCTTTTGATTTGTTTTTTGATGTTAAAACGATTGAAGATGTATTACAAATTCCCGAAGAAAATATTCTCGCGGCCTATAGTTCTTTGCTTGCCAAAAATATTATTAAAGTTGAAGCAATAAAAAATGAAGCCGGTCGTATTGGGGAAAAAGTATCTTTAGAACCGTTTTATCAAATGGTGATGGTCCAAGAACAAAAAAAGGCTCTTACGAATGAAAAAGAAGATATCTTTAGTGCTTTTGAGCAAGAATTTGGGCGTACTTTATCGGGAACTGATTATGAAATAATTAATGCGTGGATTGATAAGGGCTTTAGTGAAGAAATAATTAAAGCGGCTTTAAAAGAAGCAGTTTATAATAATGCTATGAGTTTGCGTTATATTGATAAAATTCTTTATGAATGGCAAAAAAAAGGTATTACCAAAGTTGAAGATATTAAAAAATATTGGCAAGATAATGATCGGGAAATTCCTAATTTTGAAACTAGTGTTTTGAATTTTGAGTGGTTTAATGAAAGCAAATGAGTTAATTAAAGAATTAAATATTTTATATCCTGAAGCGCAATGTGAATTAAATTATCATCGGGATTATGAACTTTTGCTCGCAACAGTTTTATCGGCTCAATGTACGGATAAACGTGTTAATATGGTAACGGCTGAATTATTTAGTAAATACGATATTTTTAGTTTGGCTCAAGCAAAGCAAAAAGATATTGAAAAAATTATTTATCCGGTGGGAACCTATACGAAAAAAAGTGCTTATATTATCGCGATTGCCCAAAGTTTAGTGCGCGATTATCAAGGTCATGTGCCAAATGATCGAAAGTATTTGGAAAGTTTACCTGGAGTCGGACGTAAAACTTGTAATGTTGTTTTAGCCAATCTTTATAATGTGCCCACTATAGCAGTTGATACGCATGTGGCCCGCGTAGCCAAACGTTTAAAACTAGCCAAACCAACCGATGATGTCTTAAAAATAGAACATAAACTAATGAAATTTTTACCTAAAGAAAGTTGGAGTAAAGTGCATCATCAATTAGTGTTATTTGGCCGTTATATTTGTAAAAGTCAAAAACCTGATTGTGCTCATTGCCCGTTTAATTGTTCCTTTAAAGAAAAAAAGTAGTCAAGCTACTTTTTCTTTGTTTTAGAACCTTTTTTTTGCCGTTTTTTTCTTAGTGGATTTGGCTGGGGTCTTTTTCTTAGTGGCTTTATGATAGCCATTATTTTTATTAGTGGTATTATTAGATGCTTTCTTTTTCGGCGCATTATTTGGGCTATGAGCCTTAACTTTTTCTTTATTAACCAATTCTTTAGTTTGTTTTGGTGGCTTTTTAAGTGAACTTTTGCTTTTTGGTGTGGTCTTCTTCGTTGTGGTTTTCTTAGCAGGATTAGTTTTTGTTTCTGTAACTATAGGTGTTATGGATTTACTTGTAGAGCTTTTGTGTTTTTTGGCTCGATGACGCAATTCAATGCTATCTAGAATATTACCGCCAAGATAAAAGATAATAAAGCAAAAGGCAATTAGGTAAATACCGATTAAAATAATAAATAGAATGTCTATGCCATTAAATCTTCCAATCACTATAACCACCACTTATTTTTTATTATATTATAAATGGGTCAAAAATAATAGTAAAATTTTACATTATTTGTCTTTTTTTGGCTATTGTGAATTGTCGAGGTTTGTCAAATGGTGTTATAATATTTTAAATGAATAGAAGGAGGTCAATTTATGACAAAATTAAAAGTACTATTATTTTTTCTATTGACTTTCTTTTGGATGGAAAATGTTTGGGCGGAAGAGGTTAGTCGGGCGGTAATTTTTACTGATACGGGTAGTGCTGCGAATGTCCGAAAAGGACCAGGTACGCAAAATACTCGAATTGCTTATGCTCAAGCGGGTGGCTTATATAAATTAGTTAGTGAACAAACTTATCCTGATACGAATAATCATAAAAATTGTAGTAAAGATTGGTATCAAATATATTATAACGGAATTGCCACGGGTTATGTTTGTGGCGACCACGTCGAAATTGTTCGTAGTTACACCACCGATGATGTGGCTCCCCAAACAAGTTGTGAACAAGAAATGGCTAATTTAGGATTTCCATCAAGTTATTGGGGCGGATTGTGCAATATTAAAAGTAAACACGCCAATTGGTCTTTTACCGCGGTAAAATCCAATATTAGTTGGCCGGATGTTATAAATCGGGAAAGTGCCTGTGGTGTAAATCTAATTTACAATACGGAAGAAAATAGTGGCTTTATGGATAAATCATGTAATATATATGGTAATACCTATGTCGGTATTTTACCTCAAGGGGTTGCCTATTATATGGATCCGCGGAACTTTTTATCCGAACGTTATATTTTTCAATTTATGCATTTAGCCTATGATAATAATTTTGCTAGTAATTATCCGACCGCTACTTTGAGTATTTTGAAAGATACCGCCGTTTATAATTATCATAAAGCTAAAAATTATGATATGGCCGTGGGCATCAATAATGTCGGTCAAACGATGAATGTTAGTCCCATCTTTATTGCCACGCGCATTCGTCAAGAATTAGGAACAAAAGAATCCGAATATAATCTTTATAGCGGTGTTTATCCGGGATACGAAAATCTTTATAACTTTTATAATATTGGCGTTACGGATGGCTGTGTACAAAGTTATGGTCGGGAATACTGTGGCTTAGAATATGCCCGAAAAAATGGTTGGAACACTGTGGATGCAGCCATTGCCGGTGGTGTTTCTTTCCTAGCAAATTCCTATATTAATAATACCCAATATACGGGTTATTTCCAAAAGTTTGATGTTAACCGAGATAATGTCGATAAAATAGGGGGTCACCAATACATGACTAATATTGATGGGGCCCGAAGTGAATCCGATACGGCGTTTACTACTTATCGCGATATGAATCTTTTAAATTCGACTTTTAATTTCTATATTCCAGTTTATAGCAATATGGATGCCGTAATTAGTAATGTCGGTAGTGGGGCCACGGGCGAAAATGCCGAAGTTAATTTAAGTGCTTCTTCTGTGGCCACAATTGTAACAAGCAGTGGTTATCGTTATGATACTGGTTTAATTTCTCATATTGCCATAGGTTCTGATATTTCGGCCTTAATTGGTACGCTTGAATCTATCAGTGGCCATGGCACAGTCCAAGTTAAAAGTGCCAGTGGTGAGGTATTAACTAGTGGTCTAGTAGCAACTAATCAAACCGTTACGATTACCACGCAAAATGGCAGTGAAACTTTAACCATAGTAATTAAAGGCGATACCTCAGGTGATGGTATTATTAATGCCCTCGATTTATTACAAGTCCAAAAAAATATTTTGGGTGCATATAATTTAGAGGGAGCCATGGGTAAAGCCGGTGATACCTCCGGTGATGGAGTAATTAATGCTCTTGATTTATTACAAGTCCAAAAAAATATTTTAGGTTTATATCAAATAGAACAATAAAAAGGAGTAGATTATGAAAAAATTAAAATGGTTTTTAATTAGTGTGTTTTGCTTAGTATTTGTTCCCTTGAGTGTAAAAGCTGCTAGTGGAACAATCAGTATTTCCGGATCGAGCAAAGTCGTTGTCGGTAATCAAGTTTCCATAACGGTAACCTTGTCCAGCGGGACAAAAATTGGTAGCTGGCAAATGGTTTTAAACTATGATAAAAATATTTTACAATTAACGAGTAGTTCTGCGGAATCGGGAGGAACCGCTATGGCGGCCTCTTCGGCAACAGGTTTAACAAAAAAAAGTTATACATTTAAATTTAAGGCTTTGAAAACGGGTAATGCCAATCTTTCCATTGTGGCCTATTCAGCCTATGCTTTTGATGATATGTCCGTGCTATCTTTATCAACAAATGGTAAATCGGTAAAAATAATTACCCAACAAGAACTAGAAGCCAGTTATTCTAAAAATAATGATTTAAAAAGTTTAACGGTGGAAGGTTTTGAAATAACGCCGGCTTTTAATAAAGATACTTTAGAATATCAAGTAATTGTGCCCGAAGGAACAAAAGAAATCAATATTGGAGCGCAGGTAAGTGATTCTCGTGCTCATGTAAGTGGCACAGGAACCCAAGCGGTAACGGAGGGAACTAATAGTTTTCCAATTGTAGTTAAGGCTGAAAATGGGAGTGAAAAAACTTATACTTTAACGGTTGAGGTGAAAGATGAACATCCGATTAATGTTAAAGTTGGAAATAAAAATTATACGGTTGTGAAACTCCGGGAAAATCTTCCCACTAATGTTTATTATCAAGAATATAGTTTAAAAATAAATGATTTTGATATTCCGGCTTATAAAAGTGCTAGTACTAAATTAGTTTTGGTGGGACTAAAAGATGAAAGTGGAAAAATTACTTTATTTACCTACGATGAAAAAACAAAAAAATATGGTACTTATATAGAAATAGGTACTAATAAAAATACGGTTTATCCTTTAGAAAATGCGAAAGCTCCTGTAGGGTATAAACAGGATACTTTAAAAATTAATGGCGAAGAGGTAACTGTTTATCGCTATCAAGAAAAGTCCGATTTTGTGATTATTTATGGTGTTGATATCGAAACGGGGCATAAAGGATATTTCTTGTATGATACAAAAAACCAAACCATAATGCGGTATAATGACGAATACATCACGGATCTTCAAGCCAAAAATGATTTATTTAAAATGATTATTTATGGTTTCTTAGGCCTTTTTGTTATACTCTTTATCATTTTAATTAAATTAGGCAAACGAAAAAAAGGACCAAAGAAAGAAAAACCAGCAAAAACTAAACCAACGAAGAAAAAGACTAAAAAACAAGTAAAAGATGACTTCGATTTTTAAAAGAAGTCTTTTTTTCTTATTTAAAATGGGTTATAATTACTCTTGTTAGGGAGTAGTAAAAATGAGTACAAAAATAAAATATCAAGATTTATTAAAAAAATTAACGAAAACGGAATTAAATAAAATTGTCAATTTATATCACAATTATTGTGAAATTTATGATTATCCTATTGCTTGTCAAATAACAAAAGAAACGAAAGAAGAAATAATTAATTATCTTGTCGATATGCAAAAAAACTTTTTAACTTTTAGTATTAGTTCTTTAGATGAAACGGATTTTAAAATACTTAAAAAAATCAGTAAGAAAAAAGTTTTAATTGTATCTAATGAGTTTTTAAAAAACTTTTTAACTAATAATAAGTTAATAATAAATGATACTCTAGCCAATGATATTTGGGAAGAAATGCGTAAATTAGTTAAAAGTAAAAGAATCAAAAAACAAGTTAAAGCCAATAGCCAAATATATTTACTTAGTCAAGGTATTATCACTGCTTATGGGGTATTAAAACTTGATACATTTAAAAGTTTACTACCGGATGAAGCCAGTTTTAATTTAGTAAAACTTTATCCTAAAAAGAATTTTCGGGTAGAAAAGGATAAAGTAGTGGCACAAGAATTAAAAAATAAAAAGAAAATTGCGGCTTATTTAAAAAATAAAGATTTAAAAGAATTTAGTTTTAAAGATTTTATTAATTTAGGTAATATTACATATCATCATCACAATAAAAATTATCAAAAGTTAATTAAACTTATTAAAAGTAATTATTTATTTCAAAAAAGTGATATAATGTTTTTAGATAAGGTCATAATAATTCCTTATTTATATAATAATCGAGCTTTTGAAAATGAGGCCTTAGCCATGTTAAATCAAAATATTGATGAGTATTTTGAATTTGCTAGTGATAAATTAAAAAATAAATTAATTACGGAAATAAAGTTAATTAAAAAAGAATTTCCTATGTGGGAATATCGGGGTAAAAGTTTATGTGAGGTTGATTTATGAAAAAGGTTTCTATAACGACTATTTTATTAGGTGTGGTATTACTAATTTTTACAATTAGTTTCTTTTGGTTTGCTAATCGGGCTTCCTATGAGTTTAAAAGTGATTTTGAAAGTGATTTATATGCTTTAACTTTAGATGCCATTATCAATCAAGCCGAAGTGTATGGCCAATATACTAATGATTTATTTAAAGATAATAAAAGTGTTTATATTACAGTTGATGATTTAGCCCAAAAGGGTTTTGTCATTAATAATGATGGTGTTGTCGAAGATCCGCGGGATAATACCAAAAAACTTAATGATTTAAAAATTAAATTAACGAAAAATAAAGAAAAAGTAACGGCCAAAGTCTTAGCATAATAGGTGTTTTATGGCGGTATCCAAAAGTGATTTTTTAAATTATACGCGTTGTCCTCGTTTCGTAGCTCTGGCTGAACTGCGGAAGGAAAAGTTAGATGCGGATTTATCGTATGCCGAATATCAAGAACAAGAACGCTTAGAACAAATACAAGAAATTTTGGGCAACATGTTTGAAGATGAAACTTACGAACATGATTTAACCCAAAAAGTAAATGCCCAATTAGAGGCCTTAATGCCTTTTTATAAACAAGTGGAAATTGAAGCCGGTGGCTTAGCCAATAAATATTTCGGAGGTAAAAGTAAATATGCGGCGGCGACGAAAAACCAAGAATGTTTTGAATTTAATCAAAAAGGGATTAAATATGTTTGTTATGTCGATATTTATAATGAGAATAAGCAAGGAATAAATATTATTGAAGTTAAAGCTACGACCAGCAATAAATATTTAAAACTTTTGGGTAGTTTCCCTAAAAAAGAGAAGTATCCCATTTTTTATTTTAATGTCGATAAAAATACTTACTTTTTAAAAGATGAAATTGATTATCCTTTAAATCAAGAAATGCCGGATGAGGTTTTTGCCAAAAATAAAGCCAAATTATTTGATCGTTATACGGATGTGGGTAAATATGTTTACGACTTAGCCGTACAACGCTATATTATTGAAGGGGAGTATCGCAGTAGTGGTAATGCGGCAGCTTTAGAAAATATTCATTATTATTTGGCTATTTTAAATCATGAATATGTTTTTGATGGTAGTTACATAGATGGTGTTGCCGATTATAAAAAAGATGCTGCTGGTCACGAACTAATTGTTTTTATCGATTTAACGAAAGTAACAGCGGAATATCAAAAAATTATTGCCGAAGATGAAGCCCGCTTAGAAAAATATATTTTTGCTTTAGATGGTTCTCCGGTGCCCATGGGAATCTGGTGTGAACGCAAAAAGATGCGCGAATGTCCGTTTTTAGCTCCAATCTGTGGCAAAGATATTCCGGCGAAGAACTCGGCTTTAAATTATTTAAATAATGGCTTTGGTTTTAAAAATGAAGATAATGAACGGCTTAAGGGACTAGATTTAATTAATCATGGTTATTTAGAAATGTTAGATATTCCTGAAGAATGGATTACAAATCCGAAACATCATATTCAAAGAGATGCCGTGCGATTTGGTAAGGAATATATCGATAAAGAAAAAATTGCCGCGGGCTTAAGTTTAATTGAATATCCTATTTATCATTTGGATTTTGAAACGATGCCTTGTCCGTTACCGCGTTTTCGCGGCGAAAAACCCTATATGCAATCTCCTTTTGAGTTTAGTTTACATATTGAGACTGAACCGGGAAAATGCGATAAATTAAAAGATAATTATATCTTTTTAGCTAAAACCAATACCGAGGATGAACGTGAAGAATTAGTCAAAAAACTTATTGAATATATCGATGGGGATAAAGGAACTTTATTTGCTCAAAATGTATCTTTTGAAAAAGGCCGGATTAAGGAACTCGCGGCTATCTTCCCTGAATATCGGGAAAGATTAATGAAAATATATGATCGCGGTTTTGATTTAATGTGGCTTGTTAATACGAATGCTAAACTTTATGAAGAATTGGGCTTTGATAAAAAGAGGAGTGCTTTACCAAATTATTATCATAAAGATTTAAGTGGTTCTTATTCAATCAAAAAAACTTTACCCGTTTTTAGTGATTTATCTTATGCTAATTTAGAGGTTAAAAATGGCACCGAAGCTATTGTGGCTTATGCCAATTACAATAAAATGACGAAAGAAGAGTATCAACTTATGTATCAGGCCTTAATCGAATATTGTCGGCAAGATACCTGGGCAATGGTAGTCATTTTAGAGGCCTTACGGCACATTTGTCAATAAAATGTCAAGTTGTTGACAATTCCTTGCATTAATCGCAATATCTTTAGTATGATATTAATGTAAGGGAGTGAGAAAATGATTTATCCATCAATTGATAAACTATTAAATATTGTAGATTCCAAATATAAATTAGTTCATGTGGCATCTCAAAGAAGTAAACAAATATTGGAAAATGGTTATTTACAAAAGAAAGAATCTGAATATGTTAATAAAAAAGAATTAGGTCGGGCTTTAGAAGAAATTGAAAGTGGCTTAATTAAAATAAAAGCAAATTAGGCAAAAAAGTGTTGCTTAACTAAAAATAATATGTTAAAATAAATTTGCTTTTGGGGAACTAGCTCAGCTGGCTAGAGCACCTGCCCTGCACGCAGGGGGTCGCGGGTTCGAATCCCACGTTCTCC